>JBERSB010000265.1:0-8037 GCA_041236755.1 Luminiphilus sp.
CTGCTCCAACGCGACGCGCGGCGAGCCGAACGCGTAGTTGGGCTGCTGCGGCCCGCGCGCCGAGAAGCCCTTCGCGATCCCGTCCAGGTCGCCGCGCGCGTTGCCGCCGCCGAGCGGGAAGCACGCCAGCTCGATGTGCTCGGCGGGCGACGGGAACATCTTGGCCAGCTCGAAGTCGACGGTCGCCCACCGGATCGAGCTGAGCCGCTCGTTGGCTTTGTAGACGCCGAGCGACGAGCACCACGAGTGGTGGCCGGTCGTGCACATCTTGCCCGACAGCCCCTGCAGCAGCGTCAGCTCGTCGACGTGGCCGGCGATCGGCTGCAGCCACTCGGGCAGCTCGTGCCCGTCGAGGTCGACCTCGTAGGCCTCCTTGCGCCGCTCCTTGTCGAGCAGCGCCTTGTCGAAGCTCTCCGGCACCATGACCTTCGGCCACAGTCCGTTGCCGCGGTGCATGAAGACGAACCGCATCGGCGGTCGCGTGGGCTGCGGCCCGGGCGCGGCGAGCAGGCGAGGGTCCAGACACGCCAGCGCGCCGGCGCTGAACAGGCTGGTCCTCAGGAAGTCGCGGCGGGTGTCCATCGTCATTGCGCCAGCGCCTTACGGTAGCGGAACGAGTCCGAGGAGAGGAGGGCCACGACGACGGCGCGGAAGCTGCCGCCGCTCTCGACGTAGGCCCGATCGGCTGCGAGCAGCGTGTCGGCGTCCGACAGCAGCTCGTTGCGACCGAGGAAGTAGCGGAAGGCGTGGCGGATGATCGACTGCCGCACGCGAGCGGCGCGCGCGAGCCGGCCGATCAGCTCGAAGGCGTCCTTCACCGGTCCGTCGAGTTCGAGGTCGCCCGTGCCCGCCAGGGAGCCCGTCGTGACGACCGGCTCCGTCGGGTAGACGTCGAACGTCGTCTTGCCGTTGCCCTTCTTGAGCAGGTTGTCCGGGTGCTCCATCTGTTCGACCACGCGGAACCGCCCGAAGTCGTCGAAGGCCTCGAACGGCAGCCCGAGCGGGTTCATGTGTCGGTGGCACCGCGCGCACTCCTGCGGCGCGGTGACGTCTTCGACGCGCTGGCGGAACGTGCGGTGCGGGTCGTCGGGCACCTGCGCGTCGACGGTGATCGGCACGTCGGGCACGCGTCCGGCGAGCAGCTTCTCGCGGATCCAGCGCCCGCGGCGGATCGCGTCCGGGTGGAAGTTGGTCGAGTGCGCGATCAGCCACGACGGGTGGGTCAGCACGCCCTTGCGGTGCTCGATGGAGAAGGGCTGCGTCGGCGGGTAGTCCCAGAACTGGCGCGGCTGCACCTTGTCGCCGGTGTACTTCGTGTTCTTCCAGCTGCCGTAGCGGCCGATGCTCGGCGTCGGCGGCAGGTTGTAGAGCGGCGCGTGGTGGAACGTGTAGCCGTGCGCCCACGGGATCGTGGTGAACGGCCGGATCCCGCGCCCGAAGTGCTCCGAGAAGAAGTGCATGTAGTTGACGAGCTCGCCGGGCCGCGAGTCGTCGCGGATGCGCATCGACTTGATCGTCTTCAGGAACTCGAGGTTGTCGGTCAGCACCTGCTGCGGCTGGTGGATCCAGTCGGTGCCCTCGAGCCGCTCGTAGACGGAGCGCCACTCCGCGAGGATCTGTTCGCCGTACTCGTTCTGCTTGTCGTGGTAGACGAAGAACTGGTCCGACGTCAGCAGCTCCGTGAAGACGTCGCGGTCGGCCTCGACGAACCGCGTGACGATCCGGTCCGTCTCGAGGATCAGCCGACCAGGGGTGCCGACCGTGCCGCGGCCGGGGTTCTGGTAGACGCCGCCGCTGCGCGGCGGGTCCTTGAAGACCTTCGACGCGCTGGGGTAGCCGAAGAACTCGCGGAAGAACCGCACCAGCTTGGGGTGGCTGGTGACGTTCGACTTGTAGTGCTTGCCGTTGAGCGACGGGTCGATCTGGCCGCGGTAGAACCGGTCGTCGGTGAGCAGGCGCCGGACCTCGCGCGCGTAGTCTTCACGCGTGCGAAGCCGCCCCTCGATCGCCGCGCGGAGCAGCTCCGCGTCGGGGCGCCGATCGCCGAGCGCGTAGGAGAGCGCGTCGGCAGCCTCGCGTGCCGCCAGCAGCCGGCGACCGTGCTCGTCTGCCGGTTCTTCGCCGAATTCCAGGCGGTAGACGAACTCCGACTCGAGCAGCGCGGCGATCAGCATCTGCCGGAGCCCGGCCGCGTTGCCGCCGAGCGCGATCGCCTCGCGCGTCAGGCTGAGGTAGCGATCGAGCTCGGCCTGGCTCGGCGGCCGCCGCAGCACGCAGTCGAACTGCTCGCGGACGGCGGCCTCCAGCACTTGTTCGCCAGGCTCGCCCTCGTGCTTCAGCACGGCTGTGAACGCCGCGTAGCTCGGCGGCATGCGCCGCGGCATCCAGCGGTCGCGCTTGTCCGCGAACTCGATCTTGCGGTCCCCGCCCAGGCGGCGCGCCATCAGGATCTGCCGGTCGGCGATCCATCGCGCGTTGCCGAGCATCACCAGGAGGTCGCCGCCGTCGAGCGCGCCGAGGTCGTAGTAGCGGACGCCCGAGCGGTCGGGCAGCACGAACGGGTTGGTGACGCCGACGAAGCCGCGGTGCTGCTTGTCGTCGCGGTCGCGTCCCTCCAGCTTGAACACGTCCATGACGCGCGCGTGGAAGATCTGCGGGCTCACCAGCCAGCGCCGCGCGGGCGTGAACGCCGCTCCGCCGGGCTCGCCGGAGAACAGCCGGTCGTGGTCGACGACGTTGCCGTAGTGGGGGTGGCGCAGCTTCTCGCGCACGGCGGTGTGGTCCGTCAGCGAACCCAGCCACGACAGGAGCGCTGCGCGCTCGGCGTCGTCGGGCTGCGGCTCGTCCTCGGGCGGCATCTCGCCGAACCGCAGGACCTCGCGGACGCGCTCGATCAGGTCGGTCCGCTCCGCGATCGGCATCTGCTCGAGCCCGGCGAGCTGGACGTCGGCCTCGGGGTCGTGCTCGCCGTGGCAGTCCAGGCAGAAGCGCTGCAGCAGCGGCGCGGCGCCTTCTCTGGCGGTCGGCGCTTGCGCGAGCAACAGCGCCGGCGCTGCGAACCACGCGGTGAGCAGGACCGAGACGGCGCACTTCATGGCGGCATCCTACTGGGGTCCGCGCAGCCTCGCTGTGCAGGCCGGGGATTCGGTGCGGCGCGTCCGCGCGCGCCTACTTCGCGGCGGGTTTCGTGATCGCGACGCCGTTGGCCATGAAGCGCAGGACCTTGCGACCCTTGGTGATCTTCTGGGCCTCGTCGTGCTTGCCGGCGTCCTCGAGGTAGTGCTTGGTCTCGGCGACGGTCTCCTGCTTGAAGCTCATCGTGCCCTCGACGATCGCGACGCGGCCGCTCGCGTCCTTGGGCCTGAAGAAGCCGTAGTCCTTGAACTTGACGAACAGGGGCGGGTTGCCCTTCTTGTCGGGCTCGCCGAGGTTCATCCAGCAGCCCTTGCCCTGGCAGACGCCGGTGATCGGCGCGCGCACGCGGATGGTCGTGCCGTCGAGCTTCTCGGCCGCGGCCAGCGCCGCGCGCAGCGTCATCGGCTGCGCGCCCACGGTGATGCCGTCGCCGAAGTGGTCGTACTTGGTGCCGTCGAGCTTCTTCGGGGCGGCCTGATCCTGCGCGCCTATGGTTGAGAGCGCGGCGAGCGCGGTGAGGACGGAGACGAATCGGGGTGCTTGCATCGGGGTTCTCTCGGTTTCGCGCTGCGAGGATAGGCCAGCGCGACGGCACACGCCAAGGGGGGAATGCGTGCTGGGACGGTCTGGATACGGTCGATCGTCCGGGGCGAGACCGTAGGATCTGGGCGGTCATGGACGTCCTGCACGTGATCCACCAGTTCCCGCCGGAGAGCCGCGGCGGCTCGGAGAGCTACGCGTTCGACCTCGCGCAGCGGCAGCGTGCGCGCGGCGCGGACGTCGCGGTGCTGACGGGGACCATGCACGCTGCCGACCAGGTCAAGGTGGTCGCGGACGAGGTCGAGGGGCTGCGGGTGCACCGCCTGCACCGCGACGACCTGTTCTTCGACCACCACGTCAAGATGTGGCATCCGGGCGTCGAGGCGAGGTTCGAGCAGTTCCTGCGCGACCACCAGCCCGAGCTCGTACACGTGCACCACTGGGTGCGGCTGACGTGCAACCTCGTCGAGGTGTGCGCGCGCGTCGGCGTGCCCGCGGTGATCACGCTGCACGACTACTACACGAGCTGTCCGCGCGCGTTCCGTCGCCGGGCGGGCGACGAGGCGTGCCGACGCGAGCTGTCGGCCGAGAGCTGCCGGACGTGTGTGCCGAAGTACGGCTACGAGCCGCAGCACGAGCTGGACGACGGCATCACGCTCTACCGCGACAGCTACCGCGCGGAGCTCTCGATGGCGCAGGCGGTCCTGGTGTCCGTCGACTCGACCGCGGACCTGCTGGCGAAGACGACGGGCGTCGCGCGCGAGCGCTACACGACGCTGCCGTTCGGCTACCGCCCCCGGTTCGAAGGGCTGCCGCCGCTCGGCGGACCCGAGGCCGGCGCGCCACTACGCTTTGCGTTCTGGGGCGGCGTCGGCCGCCACAAGGGCGTCGATGTGCTGGTGCGCGCGCTGCGTCGCGTGCACGACCAGCGCCCCGGCAACGCCGAGCTGCACGTGCTCGGCGGCTTCGAGAGCGAAGCGTTCGAAGCGGAGCTGCGCCCGCTCGCCGACGGCCTCCCGGTGACCTTCCACGGCGCGTTCGGCCCTGACGAGCTGCGCGCGGTCGCGCCGCACGTCGGCGTGTTCCCGAGCACGTGCATCGAGACCTACGGCATCGTGCTCGACGAGTGCTTCGAGCTCGGGCTGCCGTGCATAACCAGCGACCTGGGCGCGCTGCCCGAGCGCGCCGGTGGCGCGGGTCTGGAGGTCGCTGCCGGCGACGAGCAAGCGCTCGCGTCCGCGATGCTGCGGCTGCTCGACGAGCCCGGGCTCTGGGCCGAGCTCGCCGCGCAGCGGCCGCCGCGGGCCTCGGGCCTCGACGAGCACGTCGACGCGATGGACGCCGTCTACCGCGACGCGCGCGCAGCGTCGGTGGCCGGCGAGCCACAGTTCGGCCCCGTCGCGGCGTCGCGGCGGCTGGCGTTCCTGATGAAGCAGCGGGACACGGCGATGGGCCAGCTGATCCCGCCCGGCGGTCCACAGTAGCGCGCGCCCGCTATGGTCAGCGCCGGCGGCGGAACTTGCGCGACCACTGCTGCACCTTGCTGTAGAGGCGCGGGTCGACGCTCTCCGCGGCCGCGCGCAGGACTCCCTGCGCGTCGAGGAACAGCACCCAGCAATAGGGACCCTCGAACGGCAGGCCGACGTCGTGCTCGACGAGGACCATCGGCTCGGCGCGGACGTCGGCGAGGTCGAGGAGCACGTTCTTGCGGGACTTCTCGTCCATCGACTTCGGCAGCGCGAGCACCCACTTCTGCGGGTGCTCCAGCGGCCGCGTCAGGAACCTGCTCAGCGGCCGGATCGCGCGGCCGAGCTTCTGTCCGGGCGAGCCCTCGTCGACTTTGGGGAGCCAGAGCACGAGCGTGCCCTGCTCGCCGACGGGGACGCCCTTGGTCTGCAGGTGCACCAGGTCGTCGAGCGCGCAGTCGGGCTGCTTCGACACGTCGAGGCCGAACACCGGCGGGCTCAGCTCGTCGTCGAGGCGCTGCACCGTCGGCTGCTGCACGCGGATCGCGCCGTTCGAGGTCGCGAAGCCGACGTGCCCCTCGATCGGCGTGCCGTCGTGCACGCCGTAGTTCATCACCGACTCGCCGTTGATCCGCACGTCGACGCGCGGGCCGCGCACCTCCAGTTCGTACTCGAACCAGTTCTGCTCCTCGGGGATCTCGACGGTCTTGTTGCGGCGGCTGTCCGGCAGGTTGCCGTCGCGCTCCCAGAGTCCGGCGAGCGAGAGGCGCAAGCTGCCCTTGCGGTCGTTGGTCTCGCTCTTGCCGATCGCGTAGTTGAAGTCGCCGGCCGAGAAGCCGAGGCGCACGTTGCGGTCACGGCGCGTGTAGCCGAACACGACCGCGCCCGAGACGAAGGACGTGGTCCAGTGCACGCGGCCGCGCAGCACGTAGTGGCCGGGCTCGATCCAGTTGACGGTGTGCGCGAACGCGTCGCGCTGGCGCGCGCGGCGGTCGAGCACGCCGGTGCCCTCGCGCGGCTTCTCCCGCCCGACGTGCAGGTCGCCGGTGGGGGTCACGTACCACAGCCCCTCCTGGCGCCGCTCCTCGTAGTTGGTCAGGCCGCTCTCGGCGAAGCCGGCGCCGCCCAAGTGACGGGGCAGCCGCGCGGTCGCGTCGGCGCGCGCGTGCGCGCTCGGCGCGAGGCCGAACAGCTGGCCCATGGCCGCGTGCTCGCGCGCGGTCGCGGCTGCGGCCTCGGATCGTCCGCTCTGCGACAGCGCAGCGGCGCGCTGTTCGAGCGCTTCCAGCAGCGCGCGGGTCTTCGGCAGCTTGCCGAGCAACGACGCGCCGTCGAGCGTCGGTTGGTCGGGGAAGTGCGCGTGCGCGAGCGCCGAGAACGCCGCGCTCGCCTGCTGCGAACGGCTCGCCGCCAGCGCCGCGCCCAACGCGTCGGCCACCTCGGGTCGCCAGCCGTCAGCCGTCAGCGACCAGACTCCTGCGGCGATCGTCGCGTCGAGGGCCCCGACCTCGCCCAGCAGCAGCGTCGCCTGCGCGGCGTGCTCCTGGCCGTAGAACGGCTCGGCCCGGCTGCGGCCCCACGACCAGGTGGGCTCGTCCATCACGAGCGGCGCGTTGTCGCCCTTGCCGGGGCCGTGCCGGTAGTCGCGGATCCACTGGTTGTCCTCGCGCTTGCGGTCGAGCCAGTCGTAGCAGCCGCGCACGAACGCGCGCCAGTCCTCGTGCAGCTCGTCGAAGTCCGCAGGCCGCCCGTCCTCGCCGTCGCAGAACGTCGACAGGAAGTAGCCGAGCGGGTCTCTCTGTCCGGCGCGCGCGTTCTTCTCGAAGGTCGGCAGCGCGGCCGCGTAGCGCGGGTTCTTCGGCGGGTAGGTCCTGAGGAAGGTGTAGAGGGAGTAGCCCGCGACGTAGTTGTCGCGGTAGTCGTCGACCTCGCCCTTGAGCAGCCGCTCGAACGTCCGCTTGGAGCCGTAGCCCTTGTAGAAGGTGCGGGACGGCGTGCCGATGCGCAGCATGTCCTCGACGAAGCCCTCGTCCGCCATCTTGGCGTAGTGCGCGCCGGTCCAGTCCGCGTGCCCTTCGACGTACCACGACGGCAAGAACGGGCGCAGCACCCCGTCGAAGCGGTGCGTCAGCTCGTGCGTGAGCGTGCGGCCGAGGCCCGGGATCGTCCCCCACGAGAAGCGCACCGTCGTGCGGTCGCCTGCCTGGAAGCCCGCAGCCCACCAGTACGGCGCGCCCTCCGTCTCGAGGTCGTCGACCTCGGGCACGATGCGCGCGACGCCGCGCCGACCGTCGAACGGGTCCTTGCCGTAGTGGTTGGCGAGGCGCCGGTGGTGCAGCTCGATGGTCTTGGCGGCGCCGAGCAGCGTGCCGTGGCCGCAGACCGTCTCGAGGCGGTAGAGGCCGTTCGGGCTGAGCGCGAGCCCCGGGTTGTGCCAGTCGCGGTGCTCCTCGGTGAACCGGAGCGCCTCGTCGTCCGTCATGTCCTCGAGCTCGGCGATGGTCCAGACCTTGCCCTGCTCGACGTCGACCTTGCGCTCGGCTTCGAGCAGCGCACGCGCCTCGTCGCCGAGCTTGCCCGGCCCGCCGGGGCGCACGCCCTGCAGGTCCTTGAAGCGCACCTGCCGGGCGAGCCCGAGCAGGATGCGCGCGGCGCGCACGCGACGGTCGTTGACCAGCCGCGCTGCCTCGTCGCCGCCGGTGGTCGGCGCGGACTCGTCTTCGTCCGTGCTCGGCAGCGGCGCGCGCATGACGTCTGCGAGCGCGTCGTAGATGAGCTCGTAGTCCGGTTCGTACCTGGCCTGGTGCCCGTCGACTTCTGCGGCGACCTTGCCGAGCGCGTTCGGCGCGCCTTCGCCGACGCCGAGCAGCAGCTCGCTCGCCCAGCGCACCAGCAG
>JBERSB010000266.1:0-2671 GCA_041236755.1 Luminiphilus sp.
GCCTGAAGCCCACCACTTCCGCGACGGCGAGGGGCCGCTGGGTCTACGCCAGTAGCGCGCGCACGACCTGGCCGTGCACGTCCGTGAGCCGGAAGTCGCGGCCCGCGTGTCGGAACGTCAGCCGCTCGTGGTCGAGGCCCAACAGGTGCAGGATCGTCGCCTGCAGGTCGTGTACGTGCACCGGGTCGCGCACGATGTGGAAGCCGAAGTCGTCGGTCTCGCCGTGCGTGTAGCCCGCGCGCACGCCCGCGCCGGCCATCCAGGTCGTGAACGCCTGCGGGTGGTGGTCGCGGCCCTGGCTACGGCCGAGCGCGGGGTTGGTCTCGACCATCGGCGTGCGGCCGAACTCGCCGCCCCAGACGACCAGCGTGTCGTCGAGCATGCCGCGCCGCTTGAGGTCACGGACGAGCGCTGCGCACGCTTTGTCGACAGCGCGGCAGTTGCGCAGGGTCGAGCCCTTCACGTCGGTGTGCGCGTCCCAACCCTCGTGGAACAGGTTGACGTAGCGCACGCCGCGCTCGACCAGCCGCCGGGCCAGCAGGCACGCCCGCGCGAACGACGGCTTGTCGGGATCGCAGCCGTACAGGTCCAGCGTCGCCTGCCCCTCGCTGCGCAGGTCGAGCAGCTCGGGCGCCGAGGTCTGCAGCTTCGCCGCCATCTCGAGCGCCTGCAGCCTCGCGGTGATCGTCGGGTCCGCGAGCGCCTCGGCGCGGCTGCCGTCGAGCTCCGCCAACAGCTGGAAGGTGTCGTCCTGCGTGGCGCCCGCAAACCGCTCCGGGGTGTTGAGGTTGAGGATCGGGTCCTTGCCGTTGCGCAGCCGCACGCCGGTGCAGCTCTTGGGCAGGAAGCCGCTCGACCACAGGGACGACCCCGCGCTGATCCCCGCGCCGGTGATCATCGCGACGAACGCCGGCAGGTCCTCGGTCTCGGCGCCGAGGCCGTAGACCGACCACGAGCCCATGCTGGGCCGCCCCGGCTGCGAGAAGCCCGAGTTGAGCAGCAGCTGTGCGGGCGCGTGGTTGAACTGGTCGGTGTGCATCGACTTCACGATGCACAGCTCGTCGGCGACCTCGGCCAGGTGCTTCCACGGGCTGCCGAGCTCGGCGCCCGACTGGCCGTGCCGCGCGAACAGAAAGCGCGGGCCGAGCACCGCGGCGTCCTGCTGGATGAACGCGTAGCGCTGGTCACCGATCACCGACGACGGCAGCGGCTTGCCCTCGTACTTCGCGAGCAGCGGCTTGTGGTCGAACAGGTCGAGTTGGCTCGGCGCGCCGCCCATGAACAGGTGGATCACCGCCTTGGCGCGCGGCGCGAAGTGCGGGGCCCTGGGCTTGTTCGGGCGGTCGCTCGCGACGGCCGACTGCGCGAGCAGCGACGCGGCCGCGATCTTGCCCAGCCCGACGCCGCAGTCGGCGAGGAAGTGCCGGCGGCTCGTCATCGGTCGGGACAGGCCTGGTCGTTCGTGCATGGCTCAGCTCCTGCTCCCCGCCTCGTCCAGACACAAGAGCGCGCGGGCGAGCGCGGCCCAAGCGACCTGCGGCTCGCCGCGCAGCAGCTGCCGCGTGACGAACGCCGACAGCCGCTCGACCTCGCCCTCGCTGGGGGCGCGCGTGCACACGCGGCGGAACGCGTCCGTGACGACCTCACCGACTGGCTGCTGCCGTGCTTGCTCGGCGAGCGCTTCGCCGAACGCCTCGTAGAGCTCGACCATCATCGGGTCGTTGAGCATCGACAGCACCTGCAGCGGGGTCTCGGAGACCTGCCGCTGCACCACGCACGCCTCGCCGCTCGGCGCGTCGAAGGTCGCGTAGAACGCGAACGGCGCGGTGCGCTTCTGGAACGTGTAGATGCTGCGCCGGAACCGCGCGTCGCCCTTGTCGGCGCGCCAGCCGGGCCTGCCGAACGAGATCTCGGTGACGCCCGCGGGCTGCGGCGGACGCACCGGGCGGCCGTAGCGCTGCTCGGAGAGCTTGCCGGTCGCGGCGAGCGCCGCGTCCCGCAGCACCTCGGCGTCCAGGCGCAGCCGCGGCTCGCGCGACAACCCTCGGTTGTCCGGGTCGGCCTGCAGGTCCGCAGGCCGCGCGCGCGCGGCCTGCCGGTAGGTCGCGCGGGTCACGATCTGCCGCTGCAGGCGCTGCCGGCTCCACCCGTTCTCGACGAAGTCCACCGCCAGCCAGTCGAGCAGGTCCGGGTGGCTCGGCGCGGCTCCCTGCGCGCCGAAGTCGCCGGCCGTCTCGACCAGGCCCCGCCCGAAGAACGCCGCCCACTCGCGGTTGACCACGACGCGGCCGGCGAGCGGGTTGTCGGCCGAGACCAGCCAGCGCGCGAGGCCCAGCCGGTCCGCGGGTCGCGCAGACGCGCCGAGCGCTGCAGGCAGCGCCGGCTCGACCTCCTCGCGCGGCTGCAAGAACTCCCCGCGGTGGTGCCGCCGCGTCACCCGCCCGTGGCCGGCTGCGCGCTCCTGCATCACCATCGTCGTCGCGTGCTCGGCGCGCCGCCTTAGCCCACGCACCTTGTCGGCCTGCTCGGCGATCTCCTCGGCCTCGAACAGGAACGCGTCGCGCAGCCGGCGCCGGTCGCGCGCATCGAGGGCCTCGTCTGCTTCGAGCAGCAGCGCCTCGACCGCGCCGTCGTCGTCGAACGCCAGCGCCAGCGCTTCGGCGCCGCCCTC
>JBERSB010000267.1:0-13830 GCA_041236755.1 Luminiphilus sp.
GCCGCGGGTCGTCTGGCGGCGGCCACGAGCACCGGCGGGATGACCGGCAAGCGCTGGGGGCGGGTCGGCGACACGCCCGTGCTCGGCGCCGGCAACTACGCCGACAGCTGGGCCGCGATCAGCTGCACGGGAACGGGCGAGGAGTTCATCCGCTACGGCGTCGCCCGCTCGGTCACGGCGCGCATGGCGCTCGCCGGTGAGCGCCTCGACGAGGCCGCGGACGCCGTCGTCTACGACGTCCTTGCGCCGGGCGACGGCGGCCTGATCGCCGTCGACCGCTACGGCAACCTCGCCGCCCCGTTCAACACGACCGGGATGTACCGCGCCATGGCGGACTCTCGCGGTCGCTTCGAGGTCGCCATCTTCAAGCAAGACTGAGCGTGTCCGTCCCGAACAGTGGCCGCACCGCCCTGCGCGTGCTCACGGTCGTCGCCGTGGCGGCGGTCCTGGTCGCGGTCGCGGTGCGCGTCGCGTGGATCGGGGACGACGCCTACATCACGCTCCGCTCGGTCGAGAACCTCTGCCGCGGCGACGGCGCCCGCTGGAACCTCGCCGACCGCGTCCAGGTCTACACGCACCCTCTGTGGATGCTGGTGCTGTCGCTCGGCCGCGCGCTGTCGGGTGAGGTCTACTACACGACGTTGGCGATCTCGCTCTCGCTGTCGACGGCCGCCGTCGTCTGGCTGCTGGCCCGCGCCGGCAGCGTCGCGGCGACGGTCGCTACGGGCCTGCTGCTGGTCTGCGCGCGCGCGTTCCCCGACTACATGACGTCTGGGCTCGAGACGCCGCTGACGTTCGTGTTGTTGCTTGTGTTCGTGCACAACCACCTGCGCGAAGCAGCCCCCCCGGCGCGCTATGGCCGCGCGGTGCTGCTGGCGTCGCTGCTGGCGACCAACCGCATGGACCTCGCGCTGCTGTGCCTCGCGCCGGTGCTCGCGACCATGCCGGGTGTGCCGCTGCCGCAGCTGCTGCGTCGCGGGCTGGTGGGGTCGCTGCCGTTCCTTTCGTGGGTGGCGTTCGCGTGGGTCTACTACGGCAGCCCGTTCCCGGTGACCGCGCACGCCAAGGCGTTCGGGGTCGGCATCCCGCCCTCGGAGCTCTGGGAGCAGGGCGGCCGCTACCTGCTGCACTGCTTGACGCATGACCCGGTGCTGTTCCTCGTCGCGGCGCTGGGGCCGGTCGCGCTGCTGTTTCGGCCGCGGGCGAGGTGGTTGGCGCTCGGCGCGCTCTGCTACGTGGGCTACGTGGCCAAGGTGGGCGGTGGCTTCATGCAGGGGCGGGTCCTGCTGCCGCCCTTCGTCGTCGTGGTGGCCTGCGCCGCGCCGTGGCTCCGGCACCTGCGAGGCCGCGCGGCCTACGTGTTCGCCGCGGTGGTGGTCGGCGCGATGCTCTCGGCCGGCGTGCCTGCGTGGATGCGCTCACCAGCGTCCGATCGGCCGCTCTCCGCCGAACAGGTCGAGGCGCAGCACGGCATCACCGACGAGCGCTTGATGTACTACGACCACCTCGGCCTGCTGTCGGGCGAGCTGCAGCCGGCCGAGTTCGGCGCGCTGCACCGGCAGCACTTCCCCGGCGGACGCGACGAGCCGTGGTTCCTGCTCAACGGCGCGGTCGGCAGCGCGGGCTTCTTGGCGGGCGGCGAGGGACACATCGTCGACTCGCTGCTGTGCGAGCCGCTGATCGCGAGGCTGCCGGCGCGGGATCCGAGCGACTGGCGTATCGGGCACGTGCTGCGACGGATCCCCGAGGGCTACTGGGAGTCGCTCGCGACCGGCGAGAACCGCCTCCACCACGCGGGGCTGCGCGCCTACTACGATGCGCTGTCCTCGCTGACGCGGGGGCCGGTGTTCGACCCCGGTCGTCTCGCGACGCTCCTGGGCATGTCGGTCGGCCTCTACGACGAAGGCCTACGCGCGTTCGTCGCGAGCGACTACTACGACCCACCTAGGCTCGAGGTCGACGCGCGGGCGCTGCCGGCGGACGTCGAGCTCGGCGCGTTCTGGTTCGACGTGCCGGACGCCAGGGTGATCTACGAAGGCGGGCTCGCGGTCGGCTTCGGGGCGCCGGTGACGGCGAGGGAGATGGCCGTCAAGGTGGTCGGCCTGCGCAGCTTCCGGTTCCGCTTCGTCCAGGCCGGTGAGGTGTACGGCGAAGCTGTCGGGGTGCCGGTGCCGCCCGCGGCCGGGCTCCGACCGCTGCAGGCGCTCGCGGGCTTCCGCGAGGAGCGCGTCTCTGTGCCCGCGAGCGTGCCGCAGTTCGACACCGTCTGGGTCGACGCCTTCGAGGTGGCCGGCTCCGACCTCGACGTCGGGCCGCCCGTGCTCGGCGGGATCCGACCCGCTCGTTAGCGCCTCTTGAAGGCGAGCGGCGGCGTCGCGGGCAGCGACTCTGGCGCGACCTCCGGATCGTCGGGCACCCGGCGCAGCCGGCAGAACAGGGGGCGGCCGCTCGGCACGAAGGCCCACGCGACCTCGTCGAGCACCAAGGAGTCGCCTTCGATCACGATCCCGCCCTTGCTCCACTCGTGCGTTGCGAGCCAGACGCGGCCGGCGTCGTCGAACACATAGAGCGTGTAGCGGGTGCCGGCGGGAGCACCCGGGTCCGACCAGGACAGCTGCAGCGGTGCGTTGGCGGGCGCGCCGGGGGGCGGCCCGCGCCACGCGATCGACTCGTCGTGCGCGCGCACGATGCCGCCCACGAGACTGCGGTGGTCAGGTGGCGCGGGCGCATCCGCAGCATCGAGGCCAGGGAGGAGCGTCAGCCAGAACGTCGCGCCGGCGGCTGCCGGCAGCAGCAGCGCGAGCAAGGTTCGGTGCGGAATCGACGCGGTCGCGCGCAGCAAGCCCGCAGCGAGCAGCACGCTCGCTGGCGCGACGGCGGGCGCGAGCAGCCGGCCCTGCGGCTGCGGGGCGCTGAGGTTGAACCACGCGGTGCCCGCGAACACGAGCGCGACTGCGGCCGTCAGCAGCCACACGGCGCGCGGCCAGTGCGACCGCTCCCGGTTGCAGCGCGCGCGCACGAGCCCGAGCCCGGCCAGGATGGTGACGCCTGCGCCGATCCACGGCCACGTCGCGTGCGGGGGCACGGCGAACCACCCGAACCTCCCGAACAGCGACGTGAAGATCGTCGGCAGGAACGACGGCACGCCGTCGGGCCACGGCGCGGCGCCGAAGAAGTAGGCCCAGCGCAGCTCTGCGGGCAGCGGGGTGAACGCGGCGTCGTGGGCGCGCATCGCGAGCGGGTCGTCGTAGAGCTGCCAGTTGCGCACGAGCTGCCAGGCGCAGAGCGCGAGCGTCGTCAGGACCGCCGCGCCGATCGGCCGCTTCGCGTCCGCGCCGGTGTCGCGGGCGCGGCGCCACAGCACGGCGGCGATGGCCGCGGCCAGCACGACGAGGAACATCGCGGTGAGCTTGGTGAGCAGCGCGAGTCCCAGCAGCGCGCCCAAGCCAGCACCGCTCCGGGTCGACACGCGCTCGGCGAGCAGCAGCGCCGCGAGCGCGTAGATCGTCGCAGCGCTCAGCGTCGCCGCCAGGACGTCGCTGTTGAGCGAGCCGTGCAGGCTCGACCACATCGGCAGGCAGGCCACCAACAGCGCGGCGAGGTCGCCGACGCGCGGGGCCTCGGGGCAGCACAGCCGGCCGAGCCGGTGCACGAAGCAGATGGTTACGGCGCCGAGCGCGACCGAGATCAGCCGCAGCCACCTCAGGAGCGCGTGCTCGCGCGCTTCGTGCAGGAACTTGAGGCCCCTGGACGGGCTGCCCGGCTTGCCGAATGCCGGGTTGACGCGCGGCCCGAACACGACGTCGTCCTGCCCGGACGCGGCCATCGCGGCCGCCAACAGGCCGTAGTAGAGCGGCGGGTGGTGGGCCAGCTGCGCGCCCTCGTTCTGCGGCAGCCCGCGCTGTTGTGCCAGGGCCTGCGTGATCGGCAGGTGCCCTGCGTTGGCGATGTGCCACGCGTACTCGGAGTGGCTGTTCTCGTCCGGCGCCTCGAACGCCGGCGTCTCCCAGGCGTATGCCGTCGCCAGCGCGATGTGCAGCGACAGAGCGAGCCATAGGAGCGATCGCATGTCGCCGCAGTGTAGTATCGCGCGCAGCTTGATCACCAGCGCGCACGCACCTAGGGTCCCGCGCGCTTCGCCGATGGACGTGACGAAAAGCCCGCCGGAACAGACCTCACCGGGGCGACCGGTCCTCGACCTGGGCTTCGCGCTCGCGGTCGGCTGGTTGCTCTACTACGGCTCGTGCCTGCTCGTCGCTCCGAGCCTGGAGATCGGCGGCGGCTTCGAGGTCGACTGGCAGTTGATGTCCCAGGACCCGTTCGCGCTGCAGGGGCGCTTTCCGCACCGCATCCTGGTGCCGCTGCTCGCCTGGTGCACGGGCTTCGGTGGGGACGGCTACCTGACCTTCACGCACGGCCTGCACGTGCTGCTGATCGCGTCGACGTGTCTGGTCGCGCTGCGGTTGGGGGGGCGCTACGTCGACGCTCTGATCGTCGGCGCGTTCGTCGCCTTCACGGCGCCGACGCAAATGTACAAGCTGCACTGGAACGGCTACGCGGACCCCGTCTGCTACACGCTGTTCCTGTGGATGATGCTCTCGGCGCGCCGGCCAGAGGTCTTCTGGTCGCTGTTCTTCGTCAACCTGCTCAACCACGAGCTCGCGGGGTTCCTGCTGCCGTGGCTGTTCTATCTCCGGCGTCGCGCGGACAACCGCTGGCGGCTCGACCTGGTGTGGATCGCCGCGACGTGCGGGCTCTACCTCGGCTACTACCTGTGGATCAAGGCGCAGGCGGCTCAGCTGTTCAGCGCGGACTACTTCCTCTCGCACCCGCTGTTCCCGGGCGGCACGTTCGCGGTCTGGAACCTCGCGGCCGTGCACTGGGTGACGACCTTCGGGCCCGTGCTCGCGGTGCTCGCGTGGCACCAGCACGCGCGACCGCCTGCGGTCGAGCGTTGGCATTTGTGGCTGGTGGTGCTGGGCATCCTGGTGATCTTCTGCATCGCGTTCGACTGGGCGCGCCACAGCAACCTGCTCATGCTCCCGCTGGTCGTCGCCGCGACGCGCTTCTGTGGCGCAGGTGCGAGGCATCGCGTGGTCGCGGCCGGCCTGCTGGCGTTGACGCTCGTGCTCTTCTGGCTGGTGCCGCCGTGGGAGTCGACGGCGTGGCCCACCAACCTGCTGGCCGACCCGGGGCTGCTGGTGCAGACCGGCATGCTGGTCATCGGGCAAGGGGAGTTCGACATCGGCTTCGGCACATTGGGCGACGCGCTGGGCCGGTGGCTGCCGGCCGTGTGGCCGATCCTCGCGATCGTCCATGGCATCGGGGTTGTGATGTGGATTGCTGGCATTGCCCTGACGGCGCTCCGCAAATCCTGAGGGAAGATATCCCCGCTGGGCGGGGGCTCTACGGGCTGCGCTCGCTGGGTAGACTTCCGGCGCATGAACCACCTCGCGTTTTCTGTTGTGACTCTCGCCGTCGCTTCATCGCTGTCGGCGCAGGTAAGTCTCGTCCACCTCGGCACGGTCGACGTCGCTTCGACGTCCAGCGCAGCCAACCCCGAGTACATCGGTAGCAACCCCAGCGCCGTGGCATGGAACGGCACCGACGTCTGGGTCGGCGGCTACAACAGTTCGGGCACGACCGGCGACGCCGCGATCGTCAAGGTCAGCAACGCGCTGACCAACCCGACCTACGGCGCGCGCTTCGGCGTGCAGTCGGCCACGCCCAACCAGCGCGGCTACTCGGGTCTCGACGTCTCTGGCAACCTCGTGGCTGCTGCATACGACCAGGGAGCAGTCGCCCCCGGCGGTATCACCGGCTGGGACCTCGCGGGCAACTCGCTGTGGGCCAAGGACGCGCGCGGCAGCTGCGGCGTCGGCATCGACCCGGGCTTCGCCGGCATCGACGCGGGCACTGGCTGGACCAGCTTCGGCTCGGGGCGGCGTTCGCTGCAGGACAACGCCACGGGCGCCGACATCTACACGAGCGCCGACGGCATGATCATCGCGTCGCCGGGCGCGGGCACGCTGTGGCGCGACATGGACTTCGGCTCGCTGCTCGGCAACGTCTACCTGCGGCGGAGCAACCAGGTGCACCGCTGTGAGCGCATCGGCGGCAACACCTGCACCAACCAGCAGCAGATCTCGAACGCGATCACGGCCGACTTCGTCAACATCCAGAACCTCGCCTACGTGCGTCAGGGCGTCGACGAGATCATCTTCTGGAACGACCGCAACAACACGTTCCCGGGGCAGCAGTTCGACGTCGTCGTGCAGGCCATGGACCCGGCCGGCGGCGCGCTGTCGATCGACTGGGGCGGCTTCACCGCGCCGGGCAGCTCGGGCGCCTTCGACTTCAGCTACGACGAGGTCTCGCGCACGCTCGCCATCTGCGACTTCAACAACCGCGCGGTCTACGTGTTCTCCGTCGCTGTCTTCCAGAGCTACGGTGCGGGCTGCGCCGGCCAGGGCGGCTTCGTCCCGACGCTCGTGGGCCGCGGCGACACGCGCCCGAGCGGCTCGCTCGACTACGAGGCCACCAACCTTGCGCCGCTCTCGATCGGGCTCTTCGCCTTCGGCAACTTCACGACGAACGTGCCGCTGCCGTTCCCGAACAACTGTCCCCTGCTCATCGATCCGCTGATCGCTACGTTGGGCGTCTTCGTCACCGCGCCGGGCACCCCCGGATCGGGCACGGGGTCGTTCTCGCTGGGGCTGCCGAGCACCGCCGTGTCCGGCGTCCCGATCACCACGCAGTGCGTCGTGCTCGAGAACGCCTCGCTCTCGTCGGTGGTCACGAGCAACGGCATCACGGTCACGCTGCCGTAGCGCGGGATCGGTGGCCCGAGGCGCTCGCCCTGACGGGGCGAGCGTCCGGGAGGCTCGCGCGCCGGATCAGGACGCGAGCCCGCGGCGCTCCAGCAGCGCCTGCGTGTCCAGCTCGCGGCCGCGGAACGCCTCGAACAGCTCGATCGGCGGCTGCGTGTGGCCGCGGGAGAGCACCTCGTCGCGGAAGCGCTGGCCGTTCGCGCGGGTCATGCCTCCGTCGGCCGCGCAGCCGGCGAAGCCGTCGGCAGCGAGCGCCTCGCTCCACAGATACGCGTAGTAGCCCGCCGAGTAGCCGCCGGGCCAGATGTGCGCGAAGTAGGTGCTCTTGTAGCGCGGCGGCACGAGCGGCACGTCGACGCCGGCCTCGCGCAGCGCCTGCTGCTCGAAGGCGTCCACGTCGTCGCCCTGTCCGCCCTGCGGGCGCGAGTGCCACGCGAGGTCGAGCCACGCAGCGGCGATGTACTCGAGCGACGCGAAGCCCTGTCCGAACTTCCTGGCGCGTTGGACCCGCTCCGTGAGCTCTGCCGGCATCGGCGCGTCCGTCGCGTGGTGCCGCGCACAGCGCTCCAACACCGCTGGGTCGAACGCGAAGTCCTCGTGGAACTGCGACGGGAACTCCACGAAGTCGCGCGGCACGCTGGTGCCCGAGAGCATCGGGTAGCGCACGTCGCTGAACATGCCGTGCACGCCGTGCCCGAACTCGTGGAACATCGTGGTGACCTCGTCGAAGCTGAGCAGCGTCGGGCCTTCGCTCGGCTTCTTGATGTTCATGACGTTGACGACGACGGGGCGCTGATCGTGCAGCCTTGACTGGTCCACGAAGCTGCTCATCCAGGCGCCGCCGCGCTTGCTCGGTCGCGCGAAGTAGTCGGCGTAGAACAGCGCTATGGACGCACCGTCCTCGTCGAAGACCTCGAAGACGCGCACGTCGTCGTGGTAGACGGGCAGGTCTGTGCGCTCCTTCATGGTCACGCCGTAGAGCTGCTCAGCCATGAAGAACAGGCCGTCCTGCAGCACGCGCTCGAACTCGAAGTACTGCTTCACCTCTGCCTCGTCGAGGTCGTAGCGGGCCTGGCGCACCTGCTCGGCCGCCCAGGCCCAGTCCCAGGGCTCGAGCGTCGTGCCCGGCAGGTGCTCGTCGAGGTGGCGCTGCAGCTCGGCGGCCTCGGCGCGCGCCTTGTCGACGATCGCCGCGGTCATGCTGCCCATCATGCTGCGCACAGCCTCGGGCGTACCCGCCGTCTCGTCCTCGAGCACGTAGTGGCCGTGCGTCTCGTAGCCGAGGAGCGCTGCGCGCTCCGCGCGCAGCGCAGACAGCTCGCGCACCAGCTCCTTGGTGTCGTGCTCGTTGCCGCGGTTGCAGCGGGAGACCGAGGCCTGATAGACGCGCCGGCGGGTCTCGCGGTCGGCGAGCGAGCTCAGGATGCCCTGCGAGGTCGGCAGCTCGATCGTCAACAGGTAGCTGCCGGCGTGCCCGGCGGCGTCGGCGGCGTCCGCGGCGGCCGACACGTCGCTCTCGCTGAGACCGGCGAGCTCGGCCTTGTCCTCGATAACGACGCCGAGCGCCTGCGTCTCCTTCAGCAGGCACTCCTGGAAGCGGGGCGTGAGCTGCGAGCTGCGCTCGTTGATCTCCCGGAGCCGCTGCTGCTTCTGCTCGTCGAGCCGGGCGCCGTGCCGGACGAACGCGAGGTGGTAGCGCTCGGTCAGCTGGCGCGCTTCGGCGGGCAGCGCGGCGCGGTCGTCGTAGACCTGCTGCACGCGCGCGAACAGCTGCGGGTCGAGCCAGATCTTGTCGCTGTGCTGTGCCAGCTTCGGAGAGATCTCGGCCTGGATCGCCTGCAGGCCGTCGGTGGTCGTCGAGCCGGTGAGGTTGAAGAACACGCGCGCGGTGCGCTCGAGCACCTGACCGATGCGCTCCATCGCCTCGACGGTGTTCTCGAACGTCGGCGCGTCCGGGTTCTCGGCGATCGCCCGGACCTCGGTGAGGTGCTGCTGCATCCCCGCCTCGAAGGCCGGCAGGTAGTGCTCTTCTCGGATCTGGTCGAACGCCGGCGCCTCGAACGGCAGCTCGCTAGGAGAAGAGAACGGGTTGTCCGAGGTCCAGCTGGCCGCAGTGTCGGTCATGCGGGGAGTATCGGCCATGACAACGCAGCGACACAACGCTGCCTGTCAGGGCCGTGTCCAAGGCGGCGCGCGTCCGCGCGCGGCTCAGTCCCGACCGAGCAGCACGTCTTCGTAGGCGAACAGGCTCGGCATCCCGCCCGTGTGCAGGAACAGCACGTTCTCGTGCTCGCCGATCGTCTTGTCGCGCACCATCCCGATCAGGCCGGCGACGATCTTGCCGGTGTAGACCGGGTCGAGCAGGATGCCCTCGGTGCGCGCCATCAGCTGCACGGCCTCGATCATGCCGGCGTTCGGGACGCTGTACTTGGGCTGCCAGTAGCCGCCGACGCAGTGCACGCGGTCTTCGGGCACGGTGATGCCGAGCTCGAGCAGGTCGCAGACGGCCTGCGCCTCGCGCAGCACGAGCGGAGCCTGCTCGGCAGGATCACGGCTGACGCCCACCCCGGTCAGCGGGATGTCGATGTGGTTGCCCAAGAAGCCGGCGACGAGGCCGCCGTGCGTGCCCGAGCTGCCCGAGCCGACCACGACGCGGTCGATCTGGAGGTCCTGCTCGAACAGCTGCTGCTGCAGCTCCTGGGCGCACGCCACGTAGCCGAGCCCGCCGAGCGCGTTGGAGCCTCCGCCTGGGATGACGTAGCCCTTGCGGCCTTCTGCCTCGAGCTGGTGGGCCACCTCCTGCATGGCGGCGCCCATGTCGCTGCCGGCGGGCACCACGACGAGGTCCTCCACGCCCATGAGCCGGAACAGGAAGTGGTTGCCGCTCGCGCGGTCGTCGTAGCTGCCCGCGACGCGCTCCTCGATCACGAAGCGGCACTTCAGCCCTTCCTTCAGCGCTGCAGAGAGCGTGATGCGGCAGTGGTTGGACTGCGGCGCGCCGCAGGTGATCAGCGTGTCCGCGCCCTGGGCGAGCGCGTCTGCGACGAGGACCTCGAGCTTGCGCGTCTTGTTGCCGCCAGGTGTCAGCCCGAGCTGGTCGTCGCGCTTGATCCAGATGTCCGGTCCGCCGACGGCTGCGCTGAAGTGCCGCAGGCGCTCGATCGGCGTCGGATGCGGCGTGTAGCGACGGCGCGGGAAGTGGGACAGGTCCATGGGCTGGCAGTGGTGGCAGCCGACCCGCCGGGTGCGGGAGTCGGCCGATGTGGTCTCTGCTGCGTCGCGGGGCGTTCTGCGCGGGCGTCGCGGTGCGTCAGGCGAGGAACGTCACCTCTCCGGTCTCGATGTCGTAGATCGCGCCGACGATCGCGATCTCACCGGCGTCCCGCATCTCGCCGAGCACGGGGCTCGCAGCCGCGATGTGTTCGACCACCATCCTCACGTTGCGCTCGGCGACCGCCTGCACGAACGCGGCGTTCTGCGAAGTCCGCTCGGCGGCGTCGGTGGGCTCGGCGGTCGCGTCGACCGCCGGTCGGATGTGCGACAGCAGCTTGGTGAGGTGGCTCATCTCGACGCCGTCACAGGCGCCCTTGACCGCGCCGCAGTGCGAGTGGCCGAGCACCACGACGGCCTTGGAGCCGGCGACCTTGCACGCGAACTCGAGGCTGCCCAGCAGCTCGTCGGTGGCGACGTTGCCCGCTAGGCGCGCGCGGAAGATGTCTCCGATGCCCTGGTCGAACACAAGCTCAGCCGAGACGCGGGAGTCGATGCAGCTGAGCACGGCCGCGAACGGCCACTGGCCGCCGCGCGTCGCCTGCATCTGCGCGTGCAGATCGCGGTCCGCAGGCTTGCCGGCGACGAAGCGTTGGTTGCCCTCGGTCAGGAGTCGGACGGCGTCCTGTGGCGTGATCTGCGCCTGGGTGTCTGCGTTGTGTGCGTTCATGGATTCGGTTGGGTGTCGCTCGGTGGGCTATGACTCTCAGTCAGCGTGCGGCGCGGCGGTTGCCGCCGGGCCGGCTAGGCGCCGATCACCTCGACTGAGATGTTTCGGTCCTTGGCGCTGGTCTGGAAGTCGTCGATCACCTCGATGACGTCGTGGTCGATGTCCACGCACTTGCTGCGGTCGATGACGACCGTGCTGCCGTCGGGGACCTCGCTGAGCTCGCGGATGATCGCGCCCTTGTTGAGGAAGGTGACCTCCTCGGACAAGCGAAGGTGCACCCGGTGCTGCCCGTCGGCGTCCTTCTTCTCGGAGTGCAGGAAGTGCGAGTTCTGGAAGTTGCGGCGCAGCAGGATGATCACCGCGACGGCCATGCCCAGGCCGATGCCCTTCAGCAGGTCGGTGAAGACGATGCCGAGCACGGTCGTGACGAACGGGATGAACTGCGCCGATCCGCGCTCGTACATCGTGACGAACAACTGCGGCTTGGCGAGCTTGTAGCCGACGACCAGCAGGATGCTGGCGAGCACCGCGAGCGGTACCAGGTTGAGCACGGCGGGGATGGTCATCACCGCCAGCAGCAGGAACACGCCGTGCATGATCGCCGACAGCTTGCTCTGAGCGCCCGACTGGATGTTGGCCGAGCTGCGCACGATCACCTGCGTGATCGGCAGGCCGCCGATCAGGCCGGACAGCGAGTTGCCGACCCCCTGCGCGACCAGCTCGCGGTTGGTCGGGGTCACCCGCTTGTGCGGGTCGAGCTTGTCGGTCGCCTCCAGACACAGCAGGGTCTCCAGGCTGCCGACGACCGCGATGGTCGCCGCCATCACCCAGACTGCGCCGGTGCCCAGCGCTCCCCAGTCCGGCGAGGTGAACTGCTGCATCGCCTCGTCCATCGAGGCGGGCGTGGGAACGCTCACGAGGTGCTCCGCGCCCATCGCCATGGAAGGCGCGAACTTGGTGGTCAGCAGCTGGTAGACGATGCCGAAGGCCACCGCGACCAGCGGGCCCTGCACGACCTTGAAGAAGCCGCCGCGCTTGCCGAGCACGTTGTCCCAGACGAGCAGGATGACCATCGAGACGGTCGCGACGAGCGTGGCGTTCCAGTCGATGTGCTCGTAGGCCTGCAGCAGCTCGCTGAACGTGTTCTCGCCGTCGCCCTGGTTGAACGACGTGGTGCCCTCGGCCTCCTTGTCCCAGCCGAACGCGTGCGGGATCTGCTTCAGGAAGATGATCGCGCCGATGCCCGCGAGCATCCCGCGGATCACCGCGGACGGGAAAAAGTACCCGAGCACGCCGGCGCGAAGGACGCCGAGCCCGATCTGGAAGAAGCCCGAGAGGAAGACCGCGAGCAGGAACGCCTCGAAGCCGAGCTCGGTGATCGCCTGGGCGACGATGACCGCCAGACCTGCGGCGGGCCCGGAGACGCCGAGCGGCGAGCCGCTGATCGTGCCGACGACGATGCCGCCGATGATCCCGGCGATCAGGCCGGCGAACAGCGGCGCCCCGCTCGTGAACGCGATGCCCAGGCACAGCGGCACCGCCACGAAGAAGACGACGATGCTGGCGGGGAGGTCTTGCCGGAGGCTTGGCTTCATGTCAGGTGGGTCGGGGCGGCGTTGGGCGCCGACGCGATGGTGCGCAGTATCGTCCAAGGACCATCGTTCAGATAGTTGATTTCGCCTGACCTCAAGCGTCAATATGACTGACGGTGCGCTCCGGCGCGCCGTGCACGCCAGCGCCCGCACCATGGAGTGGCTCAACTACCACCACCTCTACTACTTCTGGACGGTCGCGCGCGAGGGGAGCGTCGCTGCGGCCAGCCGCCAGCTGCACGTCGGGCGGCCTGCGATCAGCATGCAGCTCAAGAGCCTCGAGCGGTTCGTGGGCGCCGACCTGTTCGTGCGCCGCGGCCGCTACCTGGAGCTGACCAAGACCGGCGAGCTGGTGCTGACCTACGCGGACGACATCTTCGCGACGGGGCGTGAGCTGGTCGACGTGCTCCGCGGCCGCCCGACCGGCCGTCCGCAGCGGTTCCGGATCGGCATCGCGGACGTGATGGCCAAGATCGTCGCGTTCCAGCTGCTGCTGCCCGCGCTCGACGCAGACTCGCAGAGCGTGCTCGAGTGCCGCGAAGACGACCCGAACCGTCTCTTCGGTCAGCTCGCCGTGCACGAGCTCGACCTGGTTCTCTCCGACATCCCGCTCGCGCCCGGGCTCGACGTCTCGGCCTACAACCACGTGATGGGGGAGTCGACGACGACGCTGTTCGCGGCCCCGGACCTCGCGCGCCGCCTGCAAGAGGGCTTCCCTGCGTCGCTCGACGGCGAAGCGTTCCTGATGCCGTCCAAGGCGGCCGCGATCCGCAACTCGCTGCAGCACTGGCTCGACGA
This sequence comes from Luminiphilus sp., assembly GCA_041236755.1. Taxonomy (GTDB): domain Bacteria; phylum Planctomycetota; class UBA1135; order UBA1135; family UBA2386. The sequence continues at coordinate 13,161 of JBERSB010000267.1, forward strand.
GCAGGACCTCCGACCGACCGTCGTCGCCGAGTTCGAGGACGGCGCGCTGATGAAGGTCTTCGGCCAGGCAGGTCGCGGCGTGTTCGCCGGCCCCACGGTCGTCGCGCAGCAGATCTGCAAGACCTACGGGGTCGTTCCGATCAGCGAGCTCGAGAGCGTACGCGAGCGCTTCTACGCGATCTCGCCCGAGCGGAAGATCCGGCACCCGGGCGTCGCGCGCATCGTCGAGAGCGCCAAGCAGGGGATCTTCGCCGCTCGCTCATGAATCGCGGAGATCCGCCCGCCCCACGTTCGGGGCGATTGCCAGGGAAACGCTGGGCGGCATCCTGGCACGGATGCCCAACTCGCCTCCGCTGCTCGCCGCCCTGCTCGTGACGGCCGCGTTGTCTGCCCAGGCGCCTGCCGGTGCAGCGTCGCAGCCGGCGCGCCGCGCGCACCTCGGCCGCGTGCTCGGTCCGGACGGGGCCCCCGTCGCCGGCGCGTCCGTGACGTTCCTCAGCGGGAGCGACGGCCTCGGGTCGGCCGCGGACGTCGTGCGCGTCGTCGCGCGCGACAACGGTCGGTTCCGCGCGTCGCTGCTGCGGGGGCGCGATTACCGGACCTACGCGATCGCGCCGGCCGGGACCTTGCTCGACGGTGCGCCGGTCGTCTCGGCGCTGTCGGAGCTCGG
>JBERSB010000268.1:0-3438 GCA_041236755.1 Luminiphilus sp.
GGCCAACGGCAACTTCGTGATCTCTTTCGGCGCGCTCGGCAGCACCGGCCCCGAGGACTGGCTGATCGGCCGGAGCGGCGCCGGCGCGAGCAACGACCCGGGCCCGCGGGACCTCTCGCAGGCGAGCTTGTTCGGGTTCTTCGCTGCGAACCAGGACCGCGCTGCGCTGAAGCTGTCGGCGACCGCGTCGCCGGTGCTGGGCCAGCCGTTCGTCCTGGAGACGTCGGAGATCCCGCCGACGGCGGTGTTCCACGTCGGCGTGGTCGGCCTCAACCAGATCTCGGTGCCGCTGTCGCTGGCGTTCCCGAGCGCCAACCTCGCGTGCAGCCTGTATGCGAGCAGCGACGTGCTGATGGGCCCGGACGTCGTGATCGGCGGCCCCGGCACGCAGCAGTGGCAGGGCGTCGACCTGACGTCGGTCGCGGTGCTGGGCGCGAGCCTGAGCTTCCAGGCCGCGACGCTGGACCTGTCGATCCTGAGCGGGACGACGCGGACGTCGAACGGCGTCACGATCTCGACGGGCCTCTACTAGTGGCCTGCGCGCCGCTTCCCCGCTCGCAGCGTTGCGGGTGGGGCAGCGGCCCCTGTAGAAGGTGCTCACGAGAACGTGGGCACCTTCCAGGACTACTACCAGACGCTCGGCGTCTCCCGTTCGGCCGGCGCAGACGAGATCAAGCGGGCCTATCGCAAGCTCGCCAAGGAGTGGCACCCGGATCGCCACCCGGAGTCCGAGCGCGACGAGGTCGAGACGAAGTTCAAGGCGATCGCCGAGGCACACGAGGTGCTCAGCGACCCCGAGAAGCGCAAGCGCTACGACGCGCTCGGTGAGAACTGGCGGCAAGGCCAGAACTTCGGGGGACGCGGCGCCGGCATCGACCCGGCCCACTTCGCCGGCGCGTTCGGTGGCGGCGGGTTCTCGGACTTCTTCGCGCAGATGTTCGGAGACATGTTCGCCGGAGGCCCGGCGCAGGCCCGCGCACCGCGGCGCGGCGCGGACGCCAAGGCCGAGATCAAGCTAGCGGTCGGCGAGGCGCTGCTGGGCGGCAAGCGGGCATTCGCGTTCCGGACGCGCACGCCGTGCAGCGTCTGCGGCGGCGAGGGCTGGCTGCAGACCGGCGCGTGTCCTGCGTGCGGAGGCTTGGGCGCCAGCAACCAGCAGAAGGACATCGAGCTGAAGATCCCCGAGGACGTGCGCGACGGGCAGGTGGTTCGGCTGCGCGGGCTCGGCCAGGCGGGTGCGTCCGGACCAGGGGACCTGCTATTGACGATGCGGCTGGAGGACGACGACGTCTATCGCAGCCGCGGCCAGGGCGACGTCGAGGCGGACGTCGCGATCGCGCCCTGGGACGCGTTGGAGGACACGGTGGTGTTCGTCACCGTGCGCGGTGGCACGGCGCGCGCCCGCATCCCCGCCGGGACGCGGTCGGGCGAGCGGCTGCGGCTGCGTGGACAGGGCTTGACGCGGCCCGACAAGAGCCGCGGTGACCTGTTCTTGGTGGTGCGCTTCGCGCTGCCCGAAGACCTCGACCAAGAACAGCGAGATCTGCTGGCCAAGCTCGCCGCTGCGTCGAAGCCGGTGCGCGGCGGGGCGGCCCGCGCCGAAGACGACTAGCGCGCCCGGGCCTCGGCTTGCGCCTGCGGGACCTTTCGGCAAGCATCCGCCGATGGCGCTGCTGACCCTGAAGGACGTGCACCTCGCCGTCGGCGACCGGCAGCTGCTCGACGGCGTCTCGCTGGTGGTCGAGGAGGGGCAGCGGATCGGCCTGCTGGGCGCCAACGGCTGCGGCAAGTCCACGATGCTGCGGATCCTGGCAGGCGTCCTCGAGGCGGACGCGGGCGAGCGCACGGAGCGGCGCGGCCTCCGGCTGGGCTTCCTGCCGCAGGAGCCGGAGCTCCCCGCGGACGCGTCCGTGCACGCGGCGGTGCTCGCGGGGATCGCGGGGCGGGCAGACGTGCTCACGGCGCTCGAGCGCGTGCACGCCGCGATGGCCGAAGATCCCGGCCCCGACCAGCTCGACCGCCTGCTGGTCGAGCAGCAGCGCCTGGACGAACGCCTCGACGAGCTCGGCGGGCACGACGTCGACCACCGCGCGTCGGCCCTGCTGCAGTCGCTGGGCGTCATGGACGCGCAGGCGCGGTGCGGAGACCTGTCGGGCGGCGAGCGGCGCCGCGTCGCGATGGCGCGCCTGCTGCTCGCGCGTCCGGAGCTGCTGCTGCTCGACGAGCCGACCAACCACCTGGACGCCGAGGTGACCGACTGGCTCGAGAGCTACCTGCTCGACGCGGGTATCCCGCTGATCCTGGTCACGCACGACCGCTACTTCCTGGATCGGCTCTGCACCCGCATCGTGGAGTTCGACAACGGCAAGCTGTTGGAATACGAGGGCGGCTACAGCAGCTACCTCGTGCAGCGCGCCGATCGCCTGGAGGCCGAGGCCAAGGCCGAGAGCGCGCGCCTCAACACGCTGCGACGGGAGACCGAGTGGGTGAAGCGCGGCCCGCCCGCGCGGACGACCAAGGCCAAGGCACGTATCCAGCGGCACCAGGCGCTCGTCGACGCCGCGCCGCCGCCGACGTCGTCCGAGCTGGAATTCCAGATCCCCGACGGTCCGCGCCTGGGCGACTTCGTGCTGCGGGTGCAGGCCGTGACCAAGTCGTTCGGCGACCGCGTGGTGCTGGAGCCGACGTCGTTCGAGCTCGGCCCCAACCAGCGCCTCGGGATCGTCGGCAAGAACGGCGCGGGCAAGACCACGCTGTTGCGCATGATCCTAGGGCAGCTGGAGCCGGACAGCGGCAAGGTCGGCGTCGGGCCGACCGTGGTGTTCGCCGACATCGACCAGAAGCGCAGCGATCTGGACGCGGCCAAGACAGTGCTCGACGAGGTCAGCAACGGCAACGACTACGTCTTCGTGGGCGGCCGCTCGCTGAGGATCGAGTCCTTCCTCGAGCAGTTCCTGTTCCCGGGCCAGATGAAGCACGCGCGCATCGGCGCGCTGAGCGGCGGAGAGCGCAACCGGGTGCTGATCGCCAAGCTCCTGTGCGCGGGCGGCAACGTGCTGGTGCTCGACGAGCCGACCAACGACCTCGACCTGGCGTCCTTGCGGGCGCTGGAGGACGCGCTGCTCGCGTTCCCGGGCGCGGCGATCGTCGTCAGCCACGACCGCTGGTTCCTCGACCGGGTCGCCACGCGCGTCGTGCACCTCGACGGCACGGGCGCTGCTCGCGTGCACGAGGGCGACCTGTCGCTGCTGCTGGCGCGGCTGCGCGACGAGGCCGCGGACCGCGCAGCGGCGGCAGCCGCGCAGGCGCAGCGCGACAAGGCGCGCGCGCAGGTGCAACGACAGGCCGAGGCGCCTGCGTCCAGGCCCAAGAAGCTCAGCACCCGCGAGCAGCAGGAGCTCGAAGCACTGCCCGGGCGGATCGAGGCGGCCGAGGCGG
>JBERSB010000269.1:0-5355 GCA_041236755.1 Luminiphilus sp.
CGTGGCCCAGCGCATGCTCGAGAACGACATGGCGTTCCAGGGCGAGCCGGTCGGCGAGGTCGTCGACGAGCGCGACATGCTCGAGGAGATCGACGCGCTGTTCGAGGCCGCGCCGCGGGCCGAGGCCGGCAGCGCGCTCACGATCGAGCTGCCGAGCGCGCGCTGAGCGCGCCGCGCCCGCCTGCGGCGCTCGCCGCGGGAGCAGCTGCGCGGCCCCCGCGCTCGCCTGACGCTTCCCCCAGCCAAGGATCGCCGAGCTGCTCCAGCAGCGGCTCCAGGTGCTCTCGACGCAGCTGCTCGACGAGCTCGGGGCGCTCGGCCGCGTAGTCCTTCATCTGGTAGGGGTCCTGCGCGCGGTCGCGGAGCAGCACCGTCTCCTGCGCGCCCGCCTGGCGATCGACCACCAGCGTGTAGCGGTGGGTCCGCACGCCGCGCTTGCCGAGGTGCATCGCGCCCTCTGGACACTTCATGTAGAGCTGCGCTCCGGGGCGGTCGCCGTCGCCCGTCACGAGCAGCTGGGCGTAGCTGCTGCCCTGCACCTCTCTGGGCACGTCGTCGCCGGCGCCCATCAGGTGCAGCAGCGTCGGGTAGAGGTCGGGCACGCTCAGCAGCAGGTCGTCGCGTCGCGCCGGCAACCTGCCCTTCCAACGCATCAGCAGCGGCACCCGCATCGACAGCTCGAAGGGGTTGTTCTTCGAGATCTCGCCCTGCAGGCCGATGCAGTCGCCGTGGTCCGAGGTGAAGACCACGATGGTGTCCTCTGTGAGGCCCAGCTCGTCGAGGGCCTTCATGATGCGGCCGATCTGCTCGTCGACGCCGGTCATCATCGCGTACTGCAGGCGCAGGTTGCGCCGCGTGTAGCGGCCCATGCGCGTGTCCGCCGCCTGCAGGTCGGGTCGGCCGCCGAGCAGCTCCTGGTTGGGCACGTCGGCGTAGCGGTCGATGTAGCGCTGCGGCACCTGGCCGTAGGGCATGTGCGGCGGGTTCATCGAGACCATCAGCGCGAACGGCGAGCCCTGGTGCCGTTCGAGGAACTCGATCGCGACGTCGGCCTCGTGCTCAGGACCCCAGCGGTCGACCTTCAGCCGCTGGTCGCGCGTCATGTCGGTCTCCCAGTACTCGGGCGCGAGGTGCCGGTCGAAGGTGTTGTAGGCGTGCCAGAACGCGAAGCCGTGGCGGCGCGCGGGCGGCGTCCACTCGTTCCAGGCGAACTTCGCGCTGTTGTTGTACGACGCGACGAACGGCGCGCGCGGCGACTCCAGGTGCCACTTGCCGACGTAGCCCGTGCGGTAGCCGCGCGCCGCCAGCACGTCGGACCAGCAGGTGGTCTCCTGGCGCAGCTCGCAGCCGTGCGCGGTCGTCTTGGAGTTGCAGTTGGAGTAGACGCCGTTTCTGAACGGATACTGCCCGCTCATCAGCATCGCGCGGTACGGGCTGCAGACCGGGTAGTTGGAGACCGCCTCGGTCAGCACCATCCCTTCGCGGGCCAGCGCGTCGAGGTGCGGCGTCTGCACCTTCTCGTGACCCAGGAAGCCGAGCGCCTGGCCGCGCCACTGGTCCGCCAACACGAACAGCAGGTTGGGTGGGCGCGCAGTCGCCACCTGTGGCTGCGGCGTGGTGTTGCAGGCGACCAGGAAGACGAGGAGCCACGAGCAGGCAGCGGCGCGCATCCACGCAGCCTACCGTTCCGTTGGTCGTCGCTCTAACGCCGCAGCTTCGCCAGCGCCGGCGGCAGGACCGCGTCGCGCTCACCGAACTCCGCGAAGCGGCGCAGCAGCGCCTGGTCCGGGACGCCGACCTCGATCGTCTCGTCCAGCTTGCGCAGCTCGTCGAGGAGCTCGGTGTTGCCCTTGCCGCACTCGACGTCGACGCGCATCGCGGCCGCGCCCGGCGTCCCGTAGCGCACGATCGTCACGTCGCCGTCCCGCCGGACGGTGAGCGGGTGGGGGCTCGAAGACGGTGGGGGAGCGGTCCCGCTCCGGCGCAGCTTCACGGGCCTCGGGCCTGCTACCTGCTGCTGCGCGGGCGCGGCGTCTGCAGGCTTCTTCTCGGAATCGCCGATCACGAAGCGCTTCACCGGGTCGTGGTCCTGCTCCCGGATCGGCAGGCGCACTTCGAAGCAGCAGCCGTCCGCCGTGATCAGGGCGTTGCCCTGCTCCATGTAGGTCCAGAACCTCTGCGTCGCCGCCTCGGGCCACCCGTTCTCCTCGTCGACCGCTTGTCCGAACAGGCTGAACAGCAGCATCCGGTGCGCTTCGTCGAACTTCGGCAAGAACGCGCGGAAGTCGCGCACCCGGACGAACTGGTAGCCGCACAGACGGCCCTTGGGATCGGTGAACAACCCGCCGTGCTCGACGTCGATGTGTCCGGAGACCCAGCCGCTCTCCGCTTCCTCCACAGGGTCCACCTTGAAGTTGCTGCTGCTGCGAAAGGCGAAGGCGCCGTGCTCGCGCGCCTGCTTGCAGTCGGACAGCGCCCGCTGGAGGGGATTCTGAGTCTTGACCGGAAACCCGTGGTCGCCTTCGCTGGCGTAGAGCCCGCGGTAGACCAACAGCACGTCCATCCGGTCCTGTTCGGCGTCGTAACGGAGGTGCAGCTCCTGTTGCTCGAACTCGAGGCAGGACGCCAGCACCAGCGGCAACAACCACGCGACGCGCAGCCACGACTGCAGCGGCAAAGACGTCCTGAGAACAGGCTTGAGGTCTGACACGACGGCGCCAGCCTACGCGGCTTTGCTGTGCAAAGCTAGGGGCCGTGGTCCGCCATGAGGCGAGCCCCTGCATGCGGGGCGGCAAAGGTCGCGGGCGTCGAAACTGGGCGACCGCATTCGACTCGGCGCGTGGGCGTCGCTACCGTCTTTGCCCCCGAAGCCATGAACATCCACGAGTATCAGGCCAAGCAGGTCTTGGCGCAGTTCGGCGTGCCGGTCAGCAAGGGTATCCCCTGCACGACCGCCGACGAGGTCCACAAGGCGTTCGACGACCTGGGCGAGCCGCTCGCGGTCGTCAAGGCGCAGATCCACGCCGGGGGCCGCGGCAAGGCCGGCGGCGTCAATCTGGTGCGTTCGGCCGACGAGGCCAAGGCGGTCGCAGACGACCTGCTCGGCAAGACGCTCGTGACCCACCAGACCGGCCCCGAAGGACGCGTGGTGCAGACGCTCTACGTCGAGGCCGGCAGCGACATCGAGCGCGAGCTCTACCTCGCGGTCGTCATGGACCGCGCAGCGCAGGCGCCGGTCGTGATCGCGTCGGCCGAGGGCGGCGTCGACATCGAGGAGCTCGCAGAGACGAGGCCCGAGGCGATCGCGCACCACCGCGTGCACCCGGTCAAGGGGCTGATGCCGTTCCAGGGCCGCGCCATCGCCAAGCACCTCGGCCTCGAGGGCGACCAGGCCAAGCAGGGCGCCAAGCTCGTGGCGTCGCTGGTCAAGGCGTTCATCGCCAAGGACTGCTCGCTCGCCGAGATCAACCCGATGATCGTGACGACCCAAGGCGAGGTGAAGGCGCTCGACGCGAAGATGAGCTTCGACAGCAACGCGCTCTACCGCCACAAGGACATCCAGGAGCTGCGGGACCTCAACGAGGAGGACCCCAAGGAGATCGAGGCCAAGAAGTTCGACCTCAGCTACATCGCGCTGGACGGCAACATCGGCTGCATGGTCAACGGCGCGGGTCTCGCGATGTCGACCATGGACGTCATCCAGCTCAAGGGCGGCAGCCCCGCGAACTTCCTCGACGTAGGCGGCGGCGCCAACAAGGAGCAGGTCACCAACGCGTTCAAGATCCTGCTGTCGGACCAGAACGTGAAGGGCCTCCTGGTCAACATCTTCGGCGGCATCATGAAGTGCGACACGATCGCGGAGGGAGTGATCGCCGCGGCCAAGGAGGTCGAGCTGAAGCTGCCGCTCGTGGTGCGCCTGGAGGGCACGAACGTCGAGCTCGGCCGCAAGCTGCTCGACGAGTCGGGGCTCGACCTGCAGACGGCCGCGTCGCTCGACGAGGCCGCCGAGAAGATCGTCGCGGCCATCGGCTAACCGCGAGAACCAAGATCCAAGGAGCAAACCCATGAGCGTTCTCGTCAACGGCGAAACCAAGATCCTCTGCCAGGGCTTCACCGGCTCGGCAGGCCTATTCCACAGCAAGAACTCGCTGGCCTACGGCACCAAGCTGGTCGCCGGCGTCACGCCCGGCAAGGGCGGCCAGACCATCGAGGGCGTGCCGGTCTACGACACCGTCGCCGAGGCCAAGGCCGCGACGGGCGCGACGGTCTCGATGATCTACGTGCCCGCGCCGTTCACCGCGGACGCGATCTGCGAGTCGGTCGACGCGGGCATGGACCTCGCGGTGACGATCACCGAGGGCGTGCCGGTCGCCGACATGGCGTTCGTCAAGGAGTTCAGCAAGGGCAGCGACACGCTGCTGCTCGGCCCGAACTGCCCCGGCATCATCACGCCGGAGACCGACGAGACCGGCTGCAAGATCGGCATCATGCCGGCCTACATCCACAAGCCGGGCCGGGTCGGCATCGTGTCGCGTTCGGGCACGCTGACCTACGAGGCCGTCTGGCAGGTGACCAGCAACGGCATGGGCCAGTCGACCTGCATCGGCATCGGCGGCGACCCGATCAAGGGGCTCGACTTCATCGAGTGCCTCAAGCTGTTCCAGGACGACGACGGCACCGACGGCATCATCATGATCGGCGAGATCGGCGGCACCGCCGAGGAGGAGGCCTGCGAGTTCTTGTCGGACTACGTGACCAAGCCGGTCGTCGGCTTCATCGCCGGCGCGACCGCGCCTCCGGGCAAGCGCATGGGCCACGCCGGCGCGATCATCAGCGGCGGCAAGGGCACGGCAGCCGACAAGAAGGCCGCGATGAAGAAGGCCGGCGTGCACGTGTGCGACACGCCGTCGGTGCTCGGCGAGACCATGCACAAGGTGCTGGGCTAGGCCGCGCGTGGGCAGCAAGGCCGACAAGTTCGACGGCTGGTTCCGCCAGCTCACCCCGCTGTTCCTGCTGGGGCTCGCGGGGGTCGTGCTGTTCGAGCCGGTGCTGCCCTACGGGGACTGGCTGCGCTTCCACCTGGGCGAGGACATCGTCCTGAAGGTCGCGGTGGTCTTCCTGGTCCTCTACGTGCTGCTGCTCTGGGGCGAGACGCTCCGGCTCCACGGCCTGCTCACGGGCTTGCTGGAGGCGTTCAAGACGTTCGGGCGCGAGCGCGAGGCCGAAGCCCGCGGCGGCGCGCCCCGCGGCAAGGGCTCCAACAACCCCAAGGCGCGGCTGGAGGCGGCGAAGCTGCTGGTCGCGGCGCTGCGCTCCGACGACCCCGAGATCGACGCCAAGAGCCACCACAAGCTC
>JBERSB010000270.1:0-4818 GCA_041236755.1 Luminiphilus sp.
GGCCAAGCCGGGCTCGGTGCCGGCGAACACCGGCGCCAGCACCTCGTCGAACGCGTCCTGCAGCGGCGAGATCGACAGCAGGTGGAACGCGACGCCCAGGTTCTGCGCCAGCGCGCGCGCGTCGTCGCCGCTGTGCTCACTGGAGTAGCGCGACGGCATCCCGACTCCCGTGACGTGCTCTGCCCCCAGCGCGTCGACCGCGAGCGTCGCGACCAGCGCCGAGTCTATGCCGCCGGACAGCCCGACCACCACGTCGGAGAAGCCGAACTTGCGCACGTAGGCGCGGATGCCCTGCACGCAGGCGGCGTGCTGCATCTCGACCAGCGGCGGCTCGACCAGCTCGTGGGTCCACGGCGAGTCCGTGTCCACCACGGCCACCGCCTCGGCGAACGCGACCGGCTGCGCGGCGATGCCGTCGGGCCCTGCGGCCAACGAGCCGCCGTCGAACTGCAGCTCGACGTCGCCGCCCACCTGGTTGACGTAGAGCATCTTGACGCCGTGGCGGCGGGCGGCCGCGGTGACCATGCGCGCCCGGAGCGCCGTGCGCCCGCGCGCCCACGGGCTCGCGCTCAGGTTGACCACGAGCGCAGCGCCGGCTGCGACCACGCGCGCGACCGGGTCGACCGCGTAGCTGCGCCGGCCGAAGAACGCCTCGTCGTTCCAGCCGTCCTCGCAGACCACGACGCCGACGCGGACGCCCGCGACGTCGACGAGGTTCTGCTCCGGTGCGGACCACGCCTCGAAGTAGCGAGACTCGTCGAACACGTCGTAGGTCGGGAGCAGGCACTTGCGCGCGACGACGTCGACCGCGCCCTCGCGCACCCGCGCGACGGCGTTGAACAGGGGCCGGCCGCCGGCCGCCTCGGCGTCGCCGTTGCGCTCGAGGCAGCCCACCAGCAGGTCGACGCCTGCGGGCGCCGCCTCGGCCAGCGAGGCCAGCGCGGCGTCGTGTGCGGCGAGGAACGAGGGGCGCAGCAGCAGGTCCTCTGCCGGGTAACCGCAGACGGCCAGCTCGGGGAACACCGCGAGCTCCGCGCCCTGTTCGCGGGCGTGCACAGCGGCGTCGACGATCCGCTGCACGTTGCCGTCGAAGTCGCCGACGGTCGTGTCGATCTGGCAGAGCGCGACGCGCATCGAGGCTCAGCTACGCAGCTGCATGGGCAGCGTGAACTCGATCGTCTCGGCGATGCCGTCCACCTCTTCGACCGACGTCGCGCCGAGACCGCGCAGGTGGTCGACGACCGCCCGCACGCTGCTCTCGGGCGTGCTGGCGCCCGAGGTCACGCCGACCGACTGGACGCCCTCGAACCACGCGTCCTGGAGCTCGTGGGGCCCCAGCACCAGGTGCGCCGGCACGCCGGAGTCCGCGCCGAGCTCGCGGAGGCGGTTGCTGTTGCTGCTCATCGGATCCCCGATGACGAGCCAGACGTCGACCTTGCCGCGCAGCTGCTTGACGGCGGACTGGCGGTTGGTGGTCGCGTAGCAGATGTCCTCCTTGCGTGGCGTCGTCAGCGCTGGGAAGCGACGCTTCAGCACGGCCATCACCTGCATCGCCTCGTCGAGGCTGAGCGTGGTCTGGGTCAGGACCCCCACCCGCGTCGGGTCCGGGACCTCGACCTTCTCGGCGTCGGCCGGCGTCGCCACGACGATCGTGCGTTCCGGCGCCTCGCCGACGACGCCCTCGACCTCGACGTGGTCGGCGTGGCCGATCAACAGGATCGTGTAGTCCTTGGCGGCGAAGCGCCGGGCCTCGGCGTGCACCTTCGTGACCAGCGGACAGGTCGCGTCGATCGCCTCGAGGTGGAAGCGCTCGGCCTCGTCGAACACCGCGGGCGCGACGCCGTGCGCGCTGAAGATCACGTGGCTGCCTTCGGGCACCGTCGAGAGGTCCTCCACGAACACCGCGCCCTTCGCCTCGAGGTCCCGCACGACGACCTGGTTGTGCACGATCTCGTGCCGCACGTAGACCGGGCGGCCGAATTTGTCGAGCGCGCGCTCGACCGTCTCGATGGCGCGTTCGACGCCGGCGCAGAACCCTCGCGGGCTACAGAGGAGGACCTTCATCGGGGCGAGCAGTTTCGGCCCGGGTCCAGCTCAGGGCAAGCACAGCCGCAGCGCGGCAGCGGAGTTCAGTAGACCTCGAGCACCATCCCGACGCCCAGCGACCGGCTGCCGACGGTCGGCACCGGCGCCGGCGGCGTCGCCGTCGGGTCGTAGAACTTGAAGATCCGCGTGACGCCGAGCGGCCCGCACACCGTCGTCTCGCGGCCCTTCGACGACAGGAACTGCAGCGGGTTGGCGGTCTGCGCGTAGACGATCGCCTGCGCGTAGAACGTCGTGCCCACGAACTGCCGGCCCGCCGGCAGGGCGACCGTCGCGAGCCCGCCTCCGACGAGGTCCGTCACGCCGCCGTAGACGGCGCTCGACGAGACGTTGAGCCAGCAGTCGGGCGCCGGCCACTGCAGCCCTGCTGCCTGGAGCAGCGCAGACGGCTGCGTCGGGTCGTTGGGGTCGAACAGCGGATACGGCAGCGGGAAGTTCGGGTTGCCGTAGACGCCGCCCTGGTTGGTCAGGTCGACCGACAGCAAGAACAGCGTCGAAGGCGGCGCGTCGGCGATGCGCCAGGTGTAGTTGGCCCCCGCCAGCATCGAGTCGTCACCGGTCAACAGCACCGGGCCGTTGCCGGTGTAGGTGCACGCCGGCCCGGCGTTGCCGAACTCACTGGTCAACGCCGTGCAGCTGCTGAGGTTGTCGACCCTGTACGAGCCGCTCGGCTGGCTGTGGATGTGGATCTCCACCAGGAGGTTGTCCGGCGCCGGCAGCGACTGCGTCGCCGGCGTCACGCCGAACACCCACGGCGTCGCGAACGCCAGGTCGATGTTGGCGGGCCGCGGGCCGCTCCCGGTCGTGATCAGCGGCTGCGCGGGCAGCTGGATCGGCACGTTCTGGATCACCCAGGTGGCGTCGCTGCCGTAGTTGAGGTCGAACTCCGGCGAAGCGCTCGCCGAGTCCTTGTCCGTCGTCGACATCAGGACCGACACCACGAGGAAACCCTTGGCAGGGCTCGCGGCGCCGTTGTTGAAGTCGGGGCGGATCCGGATGCCGTTGATCGCACGCGGCCCCGTCCACGGCAGCTCGATCGCGTCGTAGAGCACCTGGTAACGGCATGCCTGGCTGCCGCCGAACGGGATGTTGGTGCCACCGCCGCCCTCGACGCCGTCGAGGACCGCCGGGACGGTGTTCTGCGCTGCGACACACACCGCGAGGAGCGGCGTCGCCAACAGGGTCCAGACTTCGAATCGCATGGTGCTGCCTCCGTCCGGTGCTATCGACCGTTGGGCGCTGTCGCTTCACCCGGGCTCGGCCGACGCGTGTCTCGCGATGGAACACGGACGGTCTCGGACCGGTCCCAGCGCGGGACCGGAGTGTCAAGGTGTTGGCCACCTACGCCGAAGGGCTAATCGCTCGGGTGTCCACATCTTCAACATGACCAAGGAGCAGTAGATGCAGTTACAGAGTCACGCAGCCCCCATCGGGGAGACGCCGCAGCAGCGTTATGCAAGCCTCCACCGCGCGATCGAGCGCGGCCTCGAGTCCGACGAGGTCTGGGCGGAGCTGACGTCGGTGTGCCAGATGCTGGGCCATCGCGGCGAGGCGCTTCATTGCGCGCAGCAGATCCGCAACGCCAGCGTGCGCGCGCGCGCCGAGCAGGAGGTGCTCACGCCCTGCAGACGCGAACGGGCGGGTAATCCCGGGGCGCCGGCAGCCAGCCAAGCCGGGACCAGACGATCGCAGCCGAGGAGGGCGGTGCTCGAGGCGCCACCTGGCGCGCTCGAGCACCTGAAGGACGCCGCTCAGTACCTCCTGCACCAGAGCATGCCCGCGCTGGTGCTGGTCACGGTGCTGTCGTTCCCGCTCGTGGTCGGGCTCGGCGGGTTCCTGACGGCCGGCGGCTCGCCGCTGCTGTTGGCGGCGATCGCGGCGCTGCCGGGCCTGTCGATCCTCGTTGCGGTCGCCGCGATGGGCCGGCAGATCCTGCTGCGCAGCAGCGAGGGCGAAGGCGACGTCCCCCCCATGCCCGCGATGGCGGGCATGCTGCGCGACGCGCGGAGCTTCGCGATCGACGCCGGGCTGGTCGCGGCGGTGTTCGGGGGCGTGCCGCTAGGCCTCATGATCGCAGGCGCCTCGGTCTACACGCTGGTGCCCGCCGCCCTGCTGGGCGCCTTGCTCGCGCCGCTGTCGTTCGCCCTGCTGCAGGTCCGCGGCGACCTGCGCGGGCTCTCGCCCTGGTTCCTGCTGCGCGCTGTGCGCCGAGCCGGCAACGGCTACCCGGTGGTCGCCTTCGCGACGACGCTGGCGTTCGCGCCCGCCGTCGCGGTCGCGGCCTGCGTGCTCGAAAGGCCCTGGGGGGTGCAGATCGCGTTCGTCGGCCCGCTGATGGTCCTGCCGGCCTTCGCAGCGGCGAGGCTGCTCGGGACGTGGCTAGACACCAACCGCGGTTCGCTCGACGTGCTGCTCGAGCGCTGCGAGGCGCCGCGCACGGCGCAGCCGCGGCGCGCCGTCGTAGGCACCGCCGGCGCGAACCGCGCGACCGGCACGAAGCAGTTCCGCCGGGCCGCGCCGAAGCCGGAGACGGAGAAGAGCCGTCCGCGGGCGGCGTCGATCGAGGGACGCCGGCCACAACCCCGGGTCCGTCCGCGCACTGCGCTCTGCCTGGATACGGCGCCGCCGGAACCGACGCACCATGCCGAGCTCGCGGTCGTCGGTGCGGGCGCTGCCGACCTCACCGCGCTGCCCGGAGCCGTCGTCGTCCGCGGC
>JBERSB010000271.1:0-2694 GCA_041236755.1 Luminiphilus sp.
AGCGCTCCAGCCGCCGCCACTGGAACTCGCTGCTGTGCCCGCGCACCTCGCCGTTGAGGCCGTGCCGCGAGCGCGGGTAGACCATCAGCTCGACGTCCTGCTCGTTGGCCTTCTGCAGCTCCCACAAGAGCTGCATGGTGTTCTGCATGTGCACGTTGTCGTCCTTGGTGCCGTGGATCAGCACCAGGTGGCCGTGCAGGTCGCCCGCCGCCTTGACGACCGAGGTCTTGTCGTAGCCCTCCTTGTTCTCCTGCGGCGTGCGCATGTAGCGCTCGGTGTAGATCGTGTCGTAGAGCCGCCAGTCGTGCACGCCGGCGCCCGCGAGCCCGAGCGCGAACTTGTCGCTGTGCGTCAGCGCGTAGGCCGACATGAAGCCCCCGTAGCTCCAGCCGCTGATCGCGACGCGGGCAGGGTCGCCGCCGAACTTCGCGCAGACGTGGTCGACCGCGTCCTCGAGGTCCTTCAGCTCCTGGACGCCGAGCTGGCGGTAGCACATGCCGGTGTGCTTCTGGCCGCGGCCCGACGCCGAGCGCACGTTGCACTGCAGGATCACGAAGCCCTGCTGCGCCAGGAACTGGTAGTAGGTCGAGTGCGACCAGCGGTCGCGCACCGACGGCGCGTCCGGCCCGGAGTAGGTCGGCAGGAACACCGGGTAGCGCTTGCCCGCTTCCCAGTTCGGCGGCAGCTGCACCGAAGCGTCGAGCGGGTAGCCGTCGCGCGCGGGGATGCTGAGCCGCTTCTTCTCGCTGAAGGCGTATTCCTGCGCGGCCCCCTTGGTGGCGCGGCCCAGCTCCCGCAGCTCCTCGCCGGTCTCCCCGTCGAGCACGCGCACGATCGTCGGGTGCTCCATCGAGGACCAGCGGTCGAGCACGTAGCGGCCGTCGGCGCCGAGCGTGAACGAGTGCGAGCCGATGCCCGGCGTCAGGCAGACCAGGCCCTCGCCGTCGAAGCCGACCCGGTAGAGGTGGCGGCCGGTGGCGCCGTCCTTGGTGCCCTCGAACCAGAGCAGCCGCTTCGCCTCGTCGACGCGCACGATCGCGCGCACCTGCCACTCGCCGCGGGTCGGCGTCTCGACGAGCTCACCGCCGGGCTTGTAGCGGTAGACGTGCTGGTAGCCGGTCCGCTCGGACATCCACAGGAACGTGCCGTCGTCGAGCCAGCGCGGCGAGCTCGGCCGGTTGACCCACGTCGGGGACTCCTCGCGGATCCACGTCGTCACCTCGCCCGTCTTCGGGTCGACGGCGCACAGCTCGGCCCACGTCTGGATGCGGTCCTGGATGGTCGCCAGCAGCGTCTCGCCGTCGGGCGTCCAGTCGACGCGCACGACCAGCCGGTCCTTCGGGAAGCGCGACAGGTCGCACTTCACCACCCTGCGGCCGTCGAGGTGCGCGACCGACAGGGTCGCATACGGGTTCGGGTCGCCGGCCTTGGGGTAGTTCGTGACCTCGCTCGTGACCGAGCGCTCCTTGTCCAGGAAGCCCTCTGGAACGTGGTCGATCACCGTGAACGACCGCACCGGCGCCTCGTCGAGCGACAGGAAGGCGCAGCGGCTGCCGTCGGGGCTCCACCAGTGCGCCTGGAAGTCGCCGCGGCCGTAGAGCTCCTCCTGGTAGACCCAGTCGAGCTTGCCGTGGAACTGCTCGGGGCCGCCGTCCTCGGTGACGCGCCAGACGCCGTCTGCGGACGCGAGGTGGAGGTCGTTGTGCTGCACAAACGAGGCCCTGGCACCGTCCGGGCTGGCGTGCACCTCGGAGACCGGCCCGCGCGACAGGTCGAGCTTGCAGAGGCTGCGCGCCGCCTTGGACGGCGCGCCGCGCCGGGCCCTGCCGCGCCTACGCCCGCTCGGCTGCGTAACCTCGTCGATCCACAGCGCCCCGTCGTGGACCATCGCGACCTTGCGCATGGTCTGCGCGGGCTCGGCAGGCTCGCGCTCGGGTGTGGCCCGCTCGCCGGTGGCCGGGTCGATGCACATCGACCACCAGCCGCCCGAGTACTGCACGTGCTTGCCGCCGGACACGAACACGGCCGACGGCGCGCCCGCCTCCCACCGGATCGGCGTGCGCACGTCGTCGTAGCTGAGCTGCCGCTGTGCTGCGACGGGCGAGAACAGGAGAAGCAGCGGCGCGGCCGCGACGACGAACGAGAGGCGCATCGCCGCATGATACGTCGCGCGGCGCAGCCGCGACGACGCAGTCCTTACCATCGATGTCCCGCCGCTTCGTGTTTGCCCGCCCGCCGCGCTCGCTGCACGATGCCACTATGCGCATCCAAGCCGTCCCCTCTCCCGACAAGGCCGCAGCCAAGGGCGGCGGCTACGACGCCGTCGTCCTCGTCGGCCACGCCCCGCTCGACGCCGGCCTGAAGCCGCTGCAGGACGCCCTCGACGGGCTCGCTTCCTCGGACGCGGCGGCTGGTTGCGCGGTCAACCTCGTGCCGGCGGCAGGCGTCGCCGGCGGCCGCCTCGTCGTCTCGCCGACCGGCCCGCTCGCGCGCGACTTCGACGACGTACGCCGCCACGCCGACGCCGCCAGCCGCGGCGTGCAGCGCGCGCGCGACGCGGGCGCCAAGAGCGTGCTGCTGCTGGTCCAGGCGCCGCCGCAGGACGACCTCTACGGCAACGCCGCGTGCGTCGCAGCGCTCGGCGCGTGCGGCGGGCTGTGGCAGCCGCTCGAGGCGCGCGAGGACCTCGGCGAG
>JBERSB010000272.1:0-9575 GCA_041236755.1 Luminiphilus sp.
GCGGAAGCGCCGCAGCGCGAGGTCGGACGCGACCGCCAACGCCGACGGCGCGAGCGCCAACGCGAAGATCGACCGCGGCAGCGGCCGTCGGTCGCCCCAGACCAGCTCGTGCTGCAGCGGCAGCAGCAGCGCTGCGCCCAGCGCCAGGCCGAAGGCCGCGGCGAACAGCGTCGGGCGGTTCGAGCAGAGCCAGGAAGCCGCCAGCAGCGCCGCGCCGTAGGGCAGGCCTTCGGGCTTGGTCAGCGCCATCATCGCGACCCCGATCGTGACCCAGCGCCGGTCGCCGCCGACGCAGCCGGCCGCCGCGAGCGTTGCCCAGGCGGCGAGCATGAAGTCGGCGTAGCCGCTGTCGACTCCGCCGCTGTTGGTGCCGACCAGTCCAGGGGTCAGCGCGAACGCAGCGGCCGTGACCGCGGCCATGCTGACGGACACGCCGCGCCGCGTCGCGCCTGCGAACACGGCGAGGCCGGCGAGCACCCAAACCAGCGGCAGCACGAGCCGGCCCGCGCCCGTCCAGCGCTCGAGCATGGCGACGAGGAGCGGCTGGGCGAGCGGGTAGTCGCGGCTGTGGTGCAGGATCGCGGGCTCGCGGAACACCGTCTGGTCGAGCGTCAGCTCGGCCGTGAGCAGCGCGTTCTTGACGTCCCAGGCGACAGCGCCGTCCCAGTGCCGCGACGGCGTCTGGTCGGCGCCGAACCAGAGCGCGGCGAAGGTCACGAACAGCACAGCGGCGATCGGGACGAGCGTCCAGATCTCGCGACGCGTGAGCGCGACGCTCGGCAGGATCCAGCGGGAGAGCGGGACGGACGCTGCGCCGCACGCGAGCAGCAGCCAGTCGGGCACCGTCGCGCCCGCGGCGAGCAGGGCCGAGGCCACGCCGGCGCTCAACGCCAGCCAGAGCGCCAGCGCGTCGGTGACCCGGCCGATCCAACGCACGGTCATCGGACCGTGACCTCCAGCGCCTCGCGGGTCGCGGTCACCGTGACGCGGCCGCGGCGGCCCTCGAGCTCGGCGGTCGCGATCGGCGCGCCCGTTGCTTCGGAGACGCGCGCGGCGTCGCGTGCCCGCACGAAGAACCGCGGCGAGAGCAGCGCTGCTGCGAACTCCATGGCGCCGAGCCGCTCGCCCTCCCAGGCGATCACGCACGACGTGGGCGTGTTCTCGCGGAGCCACGCGATGGTGTCGGCGCCCTGCAGCTCGTCGCCTCGGAAGAACCACCGCTCAGCGCCGGCCTTCTGGTAGACGACGACCTCCTCGGCGCGTCGGTTGATCACCTTGCCAGGGAGCCGCACGAGGCCCCACAGCAGGTGCGCCCCGACCAGCGCTGCGAGCCACCGCGTGAGCTTGCTGCGCGGCTGTTCGTCGCGTCGCGGGGGAGCCTCTTCAGCCGCGCCGCCGCGCGACAGCTTGTCCACGAAGCCCTGAGCGACCCCGACGCCGCGCCAGAACGCGCGCAGCGCGCTCAACAGCACGTAGGCGGCGGCGGTCCGGGCGTCGGTCACGGCTGCGATCTGCCGCGCCATGCCCACAGGCAGGATGAGCAAGAGCGTGAGGGCGGCTGCCGCGAGCAGGCCGCCTGCTGCCGGGTCAAAGAAGAGCAGCGACGCAGGCGCGCCCAGCACCAGCAGCGCGACGGGCGGCTGCAGGTGGTCGCTCAGCCTGCTGTAGCTGTCGCCGCCGGCGTGGCCCTTGTGCTCGGTGTGCAGGAACGCGCGCCAGTAGCCCTGGTGGTACTGCTGGCGCAGGTAGCGACGCAGGCTGCGTTCGTGGTGGTGCGCGACCCGGGACGCGAGCTCGAAGTGCAGCCGGAACCCTGCGCGCTGCGCGCGGAACGACAGCTCGGCGTCCTGGCCGCGCAGATAGCGCTCGTCGAAGCCGTCGAGCTGCTCGAGCACGTCGCGTCGGTAGAGCACGCTGAAGCTGGCGAGGAAGTCCACCTCGACGGGCATGCGGCGATGGCGGACCGCGATCTCCTCGTGGATCAGCGTCGCGAGCAGCGAGCCGTCGACCGCGTTGTCGTAGGCGCCGCTGACCGCGCCGACGCCCTGGTCCTCCATGTGGGCGAGCAGCAACTCGAGCGCGTCTGCAGCGGCGATGCAGTCGGAGTCCACGAACCACACCAGCGGGTGCTTCGCCGCGCGCCAGCCCGCGTTGCGCGCCGCGCCGGCGCCGCGGCCGGGCGACGCGAGCACGGTCGCGCCCTCGGCCGCGGCGCGCGCGGCGCTGTCATCGTCGGAGCCGTCGTCTACGTAGAGGACCTCGAAGGGCCCAGCGTTCTGGCACGCGGTGGTCGCCGCCCGCACGCAGGCTGCGATCGTGGCCGCGCAGTTCCTGCCGGGGATGACGAGGCTGACCGGGTTCATGGATGGCTGTTGCCGGCCGCCCTCGGCGCCGCAGCTCGTGCCTGCGGCCATCGGCTTGGGCAGCGCCCCTAGAGCGGGAAGGCGCCAGTGTTGACCCCGCGCCCTTCGAGCGCCAGCACTTCCGCGAGCTGCTCCTGCTGCTGCGCGGTCACGCGCGCGTAGACGTCGGTGACCAGCGTCTCGTCCTCGGGCGGCGCCTCCTTCTCGGCGGCGGCGATGGCGTCGTTGACGCGCTGGGCGATGTCCTCCTTGAACGCCGCCTCCTTGTCGTCGTCCCAGAGGCCCTTCTTCTGCAGGTAGAGGCGGAAGCGGTCGACCGGGTCACGCTGCTCCCAGGCCTTGACCTCGGCCTCGTCGCGGTACTTGGTCGGGTCGTCCGACGAGCTGTGGCCGAGGCGGCGGTAGGTCACGGCCTCGATGAACGTCGGGCCGTCGCCCGCGCGCGCGCGCGCAGCGGCCTCCACGGTCACCGAGTAGACGGCGAGCACGTCGTTGCCGTCGACGCGCACGTAGGGCATGCCGTAGGCCTTGCCCTTCTGCGCCAGGGTCTCGGACGCGCTCTGCTTGCTCAGCGGCACCGAGATGGCCCACTGGTTGTTCTGGCAGAACATGATGCACGGGCTCTTGTAGACGGCGGCGAAGTTCATGCCGCAGTGGAAGTCGTTGGCGCTGGTCGCGCCGTCGCCCATGTAGCCGAGCACCACGATGTCGTCGCCTTTGATCTTGGCCGCCATCGCCGCGCCGGTGGCGTGGCTGATCTGCGTGCCGATCACCGACGACATGCCGTAGTAGTTGCCTTCCTTGACCGTGTAGTGGCACGGCATCTGGCGGCCCTTGCAGCGATCGGCGCCGTTGCCGATCAGCTGGTTGATCGCCTCGGTCAGCGACAGGCCGCGCATCATCGCGGCAGCACCCTCGCGCAGCGCCGGGAAGATCCAGTCGCGCTGCTCGAGCGCCGCGATCGAGCCGACGGTCGCGGCCTCCTGGCCGAGGATCGGCCCGTAGAACCCGATGCGCCCCTGCCGTTGCAGCATCAGCATGCGGCGGTCGAACTCGCGGACCTGGACCATCTGCTCGTAGAGGTAGAGCAGCGTCTCGGCGCCGAGGTCCGGGTCCTTGCCGGCGGCGACGGTGCCGTCGTCCTCGAGCAGGCGCACGAGCCCCTGCGGCTTGCTCGCAGGAGCCGTGTCCGCGGCAGCGCCGCGCGCCGCCTTCTTCGCCGTCTTCTTCGACGCCATCAGCCCAGCAGCATCCGGTAGGGCTGCTCCAGGTGGTCCTTGACGATGTTCATCCAGTGCGCTCCCGTCGCGCCGTCGACGAGGCGGTGGTCGATGGACACCGACAGGTACATCTTCTTGCCGGGCACGCAGGCGCCGTCGCGGATCACGGGCGTGTCCTTGATCGCGTGTACGCCGCAGATCGCGACCTCGGGGAAGTTGATGACCGGCGTCGCGAACAGGCCGCCGATGTTGCCGGCGTTGGTGATGGTGACGGTGCCGCCGGTGAGGTCGTCGACCGTCACCTTGCCCTCGCGCGTGCGCTGGGCCAGCTCCTGCAGCTCGGCCGCGAGCTCGCCGATCGACTTGCGGTCGACGTCCTTGATCACCGGCACGATTAGGCCGCTGTCGGTGTCGGTCGCGATGCCGAAGTTGTAGTAGCCCTTGACCACGAACTCGTTCGTGACCTCGTCGAGCGAAGCGTTCATCGTCGGGTGCGCCTTCATGGCGGCGACGATCGCCTTCATGATGAACGGCAGGTAGGTCACGTTGACGCCGCGGTCCGCGTAGGCGGCCTTGGCCTCCTTGCGGATCTTGACGAGCTCGGTGACGTCGATGTCGTCGACGTAGGTGAAGTGCGTCGCGGTGTACTTCGACCGCGTCATCGCATCGGCGATCTTGCGGCGCAGGCCGCGGAACGGCGTGCGGGTCTCGGTGCGGCCTTCTGGCGCCGGCGGGATCGCGATCGGCGGGAAGGCGTGGCCGCCGACGGCGGCGCCGCCCGCGGATGCAGGGGCTGGTGCTGCGGTGCTCTGGTCGTCGTTGGTGATCCGGCCGCGCGGGCCGGTCGGCGCGACCGTCGACAGGTCGATGCCCATCTCACGCGCGCGGCGGCGCGTCGCGGGCGCGGCCAGGACCTTGCCGGGGCTCGACTGCACAAACGCAGCTGGCGCCGCCGGCGCGGGGGCGGCAGCGGCCGCAGGCGCTGCGGCGGCGGGAGCAGCTGCCGGCGCGGGCTCCGCCTTGGGCGCGGGCGCTGCCTCTGCTGCGGCGGGCGCTGCGGCGCCGGCAGCGCCGGCGTCGATCACCGCGATGACCGAACCGACCGGGACGACGTCGCCCTCGGCGCACTTGATCTCTGCGATCGTGCCGGTGAACGGCACCGTGATCGTGACCGTGGCCTTGTCCGTCATCACCTCGACGAACTCGTCCTCTTCGTTGACGGCCTGGCCGGCCGAGACCTTCCAGCTGACGATCTCGCCTTCCGCGATGCCCTCACCGATGTCGGGCAGTTTGAATTCCTTGAGTGCCATGATTGGGAGCTTTGGTGGGTGTGTGCAGTGAGGTGGGTTACCAGACGAACGTCTTCTCGATGCCTGCGGCGACGCGCTTGGGGTCGGGCATGTAGAGGTGCTCGAGAGCGTAGGGGAACGGAGTGTCGAAGCCGGCGACCCGGACGATCGGGCCCTCCATGTACTCGATCGCCTTCTCGGCGATGATCGCGCTCAGCTCGCCGCCGAAGCCGCCGGTCTTGGGCGCCTCGTAGACGACGACGACGCGGCCGGTCTTCTTGACCGACTCGAGGATGGTGCGCTCGTCGAGCGGCACCAGCGTGCGCAGGTCGACGATCTCGACGCTGCGGCCGTGCTCCTCTTGCGCGAGGTCGGCGGCCTTCTCGCAGACGGGGACCATCGCGCCGTAGCAGAGCACGGTGACGTCCGTGCCCTCGCGCGCGATGCGCGCCGTGCCGAGGTCGACGGTGTGCTCGCCGAGCGGGACCTCGTCCTTGGCGTGGCGGTAGATCGCCTTGGGCTCGAGGAACATCACCGGGTCCTCGTCGCGGATCGACGAGATCAGCAGGCCCTTGGCGTCCGCCGGCGTCGACGGGATCACGACCTTGAGACCGGGCGTGTGGCAGAAGTAGGCCTCCGACGACTGGCTGTGGTAGTGGCCGCCGCGGATGCCGCCGCCGTATGGTGAGCGGATCACCATCGGGCAGGTGTACTCGCCGCCCGAGCGGTAGCGCATCTTGGCGGCCTCGCTGACGATCTGGTCGAAGCCCGGGTAGATGAAGTCGAGGAACTGGATCTCCGCGATCGGGCGCATGCCGTAGACGGCCATGCCGACGCCGGTGCCGAGGATGCCGCACTCGCTGAGCGGCGTGTCGAAGCAGCGGGTGTCGCCGAACTCTTCGTGCAGGCCCATCGTGGTGCCGAAGACGCCGCCCTTCTTGCCGACGTCCTCGCCGAAGACCACGACGCGGTCGTCGTTGCGCATCTCGACCTTCATGGCGTCGTTGATGGCCTCGAGCATGGTCATGACCTTGGTGCCGGTCTTGCCGTCGCCCGCCTGGGTGTTGGTAGCAGTCATTGGTCTGTTCTCGTGGGGTGTGCGGGTGTGGGCTACAGCGGGAAGTGGCCGACCTCGGCGCCGACGCCGCCCTTTTGGACGAGGTCGTGGAGGTACTTCTTCTGGTCCTTCAGCTGCTGCGTCATGTTCATGTAGACGTCCTCGAACATCGTCTCGGGGCCGACCGGCGGCATCTCTTCGGCGACCTTCACGGCGGCGGCGATCTCGTCGCGGCTGCCTTCGACGCACTCCTTCTCGAAGTCCTCGGTCCAGAGCTTCTTGTGCTTCAGGTAGCGCTGGAAGCGGGCGATCGGGTCCTTCTTCTTCCAGGCCTCGAACTCCTTCTTGTCGCGGTAGCGGTCCGCGTCGTCCGAGCTCGAGTGCGACGCGATGCGGTAGGTGACGGTCTCGATCAGCGTCGGGCCGTCGCCGCGGCGGGCGCGCTCGACCGCCTCCTTGGTGACGCGGTAGACCGCGAGCACGTCGTTGCCGTCGACGCGCACGCCGGGCATCCCGTAGGCGTCGGCCTTGATCGCCATCGACTCGCTGGCGGTCTGCTTGTCGTTGGGCACCGAGATCGCCCAGCCGTTGTTCTCGCAGACGAACACGACGGGCGCCTTGTAGACGCCGGCGAAGTTGAGGCCGCAGTGGAAGTCGTTGCTCGACGTGCCGCCGTCGCCGCAGAAGGTCATGAACACCGTGTCGGCGCCGCGCGCCTTGGCGGCCATGCCCGCGCCCGCGGCCTGGCTCAGCTGCGTGCCGATCGGCGAGCTGATCGAGACGAAGTTCGCCTGCCGGAAGCTGTAGTGCACCGGCATCTGGCGGCCCTTGCTGGTGTCGCCGGAGTTGCCGAACCACTCGGCGATGATCTTCTCGTAGGCGATGCCGCGCAGCAGCAGGATGCCGGGCTGGCGGTAGGCCGGGAACAGCCAGTCGCTGTCCTGCAGCGCGTAAGCGCAGCCGAGGTGGCTGGCCTCCTGGCCCGTCGACTGCAGGTAGAAGCCGATGCGTCCCTGCCGCTGCAGCGCCAGGCCGCGGTCGTCGAGCGCGCGCGTCGCGCACATCAGCCTGTAGAGCCGCTTGAGCTCTTCGGGCGGCAGGTTGGGGTCCTTGCCCTTCTGCGCCTTGCCGTCCTTGCCGAGGATCGTGACTAGTTCGAGGCTCATGGTTTCGTTCTCTCCGGCTCCTGGGCTTCGCTCGCCTTGCGTTGGCGGAGCAGGCCCTCGATGTAGTACTCGGCGGCCTTGTAGCTGGAGCGCACGAGCGGCCCCGACGCCACGTAGAGGAAGCCCTTGGCCTTGGCGCGCTCCTCGAGCGCACCGAAGCGCGCCGGCGTCACGTGCTCGCGCACCGGCAGGTGCAGCATCGACGGGCGCAGGTACTGCCCGAACGTGACCACGTCGACGTCGAACTCGCGCAGGTCGTCCATTGCCTGCTCCAGCTCGCGGTCGCTCTCGCCGAGACCGAGCATCAAGGACGACTTGGTCACGACGTCGGGGCGCAGCTGCTTGGCCATGCGCAGCGTCTCGAGCGAGCCCACGTAGCTGCAGCGGTGGTCGCGGACGCGCGGGGTCAGCCGGAGCACCGTCTCGACGTTGTGGGCGTAGACATCGACGCCCGACTCGAGCACGGTGCGGATGCTGGCCTCACGCCGCTGCACGTCCTCGCGCGCGGCGCGGTCCTGGGCCGCGTCGAACGGCAGCCAGTCGCCGACCAGCGCCTCCACCAGCATCTCGGGCGCGCGGCGCTTGATGGCGCGGATCGTGTCGGCGACGTGCTGCGCGCCGCCGTCGGGCAGGTCGTCGCGGTCGACCATCGTCAGCACGACGTACTTGAGGCCCATCGCGACGCTCGCCTCGGCGACCTTCTCGGGTTCGTCCTGGTCGACCGGCACGCCCTGGCCGTGCGTCTTGACCGCGCAGAACCGACAGCCTCGGGTGCAGGTGTCGCCCAGCACCATGAACGTCGCTGTGCCGCCGTCCCAGCACTCGCCCATGTTGGGGCACCGCGCCTCCTCGCAGACCGTGTGCAGGCCGCGGTCGCGCAGCGTCTTGGTCAAGCGCGCAACGGTCGGGCCCGACGGGATCGGGACCTTCAGCCAGGAGGGCTTCTGCCCGGGGCGGATGCGCTTGCTGTGGATCGAGGACATGCAGGGCGCTGCGAGGCGCCGGTCGAGGTTCGTCTTCGGCCCAGCAAAGTAGGCAGCCCCGGGAGGGGAAGCCAATAACATACCCGTAAGTATGCAACCGTCGGCAGGGCTGTTCGGCGATCCTGAAGAGATGCTCGGTTGCGCCAGCGCCTCTTGGTTCGCGTCGTCGCTGCTCGCGATCGGATGCCCACAAAGCCCTGCCGAACAAGGGGCTAAGATTCATCCTCCCAGCGTGGAGGCGCAGCTGGTGCAGGCCATGCGCGGCTGCCTGCGGGTCGCGCGTCCGAGCACCAACGTGGTGCGCAAGGCCGCTGGCGCGTCGCTGTTCGACGGCTCCTACGACTGGCACTCCAACCTGTTCGCCCACTGGGCGCTGCTGGTGCACGCGCGTCGGGCCGGCGACGAGGCGCTCGCCGCCTGGGTGCTCGAGCCGCTGACGCCCGGCGCGCTCCTCGAAGAGCGGGCGCGGCTCGCCGAGATGCCGCGCCGTCGCCGGCGCGTCTTTCCGTACGGAGAGGGTTGGCTGCTGCAGCTGCTGGCCGCGCGGGAGCGCCCCCGCGAAGGCGCAGTCGGGACCCGCGCGTGGCGCCGGGAGATCGAGCGCGAGCTGCTGGCGTGGCTCGAGGAGCAGCCCTTCCCGGACATGCCGGAGCGCGCGCGGAAGGGCGCGCTCGAGGGCCGCAGGTTCGTCGGCACCTACCGCTCCTGGGCGTGGTGCTGGTTCCAGCTGGCGAGGAGCCGGCCGCTGGGCGAGGGCGTGGAGGAGCGGCTGCACGCGCTCTACGACGACAAACTCGCGCCGCACGTGCCCGCGATGCTCCGCGAGCCCGCGTCGACCGCCTACGAGTTCCTGGACGTGCCGGCGATCGCCGTGCTGGCGCACCGCGTCCGCGGTGGCGACGCGTCGCTCGAGCTGCCCGACTTCGCGCCCGGACCTGAGCTGCCCGCGGCGGGGACGCTGCGCGACACGCACGCCCTCGGCACGTGGATCTCCCGCCTCTGGCCGCTCGCGGTCGCGGCGCGCGACGACGCCGCCGCGCGCGCCGCCCTCGACGCAGAGCTCGCGCGCGACCTCGCGCGGACCGACCTGTGGGACGGCG
Source organism: Luminiphilus sp. (assembly GCA_041236755.1). GTDB lineage: Bacteria > Planctomycetota > UBA1135 > UBA1135 > UBA2386. The sequence continues at coordinate 9,179 of JBERSB010000272.1, forward strand.
ACTTCACGGTGATCCGCCACTGGATCCCGCAGTTCTTGTGGTTCACGGTCTGGCTCGCGGACTCGGGCACGTCCGGGGGGCGCTGAGGCGGTCGCGGGCAGCGGCGGGTGGGTCGCTTGCTTTTGATTTGTGGTTCATCCATCGTCCGTAGCCGGGTCCCCTGGGACCGAAGTGCTTGCGCGCAATCCGTATGAGTGAAGGCCATATCAGCGAAGGGGTGGCTGGCGACGAAAACGATGCCTCGCCGCGCGACGACGAGGCCGCAAAGCTGCGCGCGCTCCTCGGACAGTTCGAGGACGACATGTCGTTGATGGCGCGCGAGCTCCGCGAGACCCGCGACGAGCTCGAGCGCAGCGAGGGCCAGCTGGAGGCCTCCAAGCGCGAGCTGGCCGAAGTG
>JBERSB010000273.1:0-3375 GCA_041236755.1 Luminiphilus sp.
CCCTGGTACCAGACGACTCCCTGGATCGCGAGGTCGCGCAGCGGCGCGATGCCTGCGTCGAACAGGAAGCCAGGCTCGAACGGGTGGTGCGGCTGCGTCCCGCTCGGCGCGTCGAACCACGCCTGCAGGTTGTCGCGGACGCGCTGCTTGCACCACGCGGGGTAGCTCGGATCGTCTAGCCAGTCGTCACGCGCGCCGGGCACGAACGCCTCCATCGGCGCGCCACCGACGGCCGTGTGGATCAGCCCGATCGGCACGCCGGTGCGGCGCGCGAGGCGCGCTCCGAACGCGAACGCGACCGCCGAGAACGACGCCGCGGCCTCGGCGTCCGCCGGTCTCCAGCCCTTGCTCTCGTAGAAGTTGTCGGCGCGCAGCGTGCGCAGCTGCGCCAGCGGGTAGCGCCTGGCGGTGGGCGTGAGCGTGGCCTCGAGGTCGAGCAGCCGGAGCCCCGGCACTGCGGCACCCTCGAGCACGTCGTCAGCCCCTTCGCTCTCTCGCACGCGCCAGCGCATGTTCGACTGGCCGGTGCAGAGCCACACGTCCCCGAAGACGACGTCGCGGATCGTTACGGCGTCCATGCCGGCCGGCCCGAGGCTGCGCGCGACGAGCTCGACGCCCGCGGCCGACGCCGGTCGAGCAGGCAGCACCACGGACCATCGGCCGTCGGGGCCGGCCGCGGTTTGCGCGCGATCGGCGCCGAGCTGCACGTTGACCTTGGAGCCAGGAGCGACGCGCCCCCAGACGGTGACACTGCGCGCGCGCGGCAGGACCATGTGGTCGCCGAACACGGGCGCGAGCTGCAGCGCCGTCGGCGCCTGGGCGCGCGCCGTCGCCGCGAGGCACAGGAGCAGAGCGGAGATCGTGCGTGGGCCGGCGCGCATGCTCGCATCCTAAGTGGCGCTCGCGGCGTCGCCATGGCGCCTTCGTCCACAGCGAGCGTGCGGCTGCAGGCGCCGAAGGCAGAGGCGGAGGTTGTTGGACACTCAATAACGAGCAGGCTGTGGGAACCTGCGCAAACTCCCGTTGTGTAGCCTGACTGAACCCCACGGAGAGATGATGAGAACGACCATGATTGTCGCGGCGCTGGCCGCTCTGCTTCTGACCTGTTCCCTCGACGCGCAGCGGCGCGGACGCCCCGGCCCTGGGCGCGGCGGCGAAGCCGGCCCGCCGATCGAGCTGCGCGAGCGCATCCGCGAGCGCGTGCAGGAGATGCAGCGCAAGCGCGGCGAGCAGCGCGGCCCGTCGCGTCAGCGCGAAGGTATGGAGCGCGGCCGGATGGGCCGCGGAATGCAGCGAGGCATGCAGCGAGGCGGCATGCGCGGCGGGATGCAGCGCGGCGGCAAGCCGGATCCGGCACAGATGCGCGAGCGGCTGCTGGAGATGCGCCGCCGCATCGAAGAGCGCCTCGAGCAGCTGGAGAAGGCCGACGGCGGCGGCCGGCGCGCGCGCGCCGGCCGCGGCGAAGGCCAACGCGGCGAGCGCGGTCAACGCGATGGCCGAGGCGCGCGCGGCGAAGGCCGTCGGGAGCGCCCCGAGGGCGCGCGCCGCGGCGGCCGGCCGCAGCCCGAAGGCTCGCCTCGTGAAGGCCGCACGGGCCGCCGGGGCAACGGCAAGGGCGAGGGCGCCGACGCCTGAGCGGGCGCGCTCGCCTTCGCATCCACCCGCGGGCGGGCTAGTCTCGACCGCGGATGAGCGAGACGATCCGCCTTCACGGAGCGCGTGAGCACAACCTCGACGGCGTCACCGTCGAGCTGCCGCGCGGCCAGCTGACGGTCGTCACCGGCGTCTCGGGCAGCGGCAAGAGCTCGCTCGTCTTCGACACGCTGCACGCTGCCTGCGAGCGTCGCTACCTGGAGACGCTGTCCTCGCACGCGCGGCAGTTCCTGCAGCGCATGCCGAGCCCCAGGCTGGCGTCGGCGTCCGGCCTCTCGCCGAGCATCGCGCTCTCGCAGCGCCGCGCGGCCGACCACGCGCGCTCGACGGTCGGCACGCTGTCCGGCGTGCACGACCAGCTGCGGTTCTGGTTCGCGCGCGCCAACGGCCTGGAGCCGCGCCAGCTCTCGTTCGTCAGCGCCGGGGCGTGCGCCGAGTGCCGCGGCGTCGGCGCCGTCGACGAGGTCGACCGCGCGCTGCTCGTCGCCGATGCGTCGCGCACGCTGCGGCAGGGCGCGCTCGTCCCGACCACTCCGACCGGCTACATCGTCTACAGCCAGGTGACCGTGGACGCGCTCGACACGGTCTGCCGCGCGCACGGCTTCGACGTCGACACGCCCTGGGAGCAGCTGAGCCCCGAGCAGCAGGACGTCGTCTTCTACGGCTCGGACCGGGTCGAGGTGCCGTTCGGCAAGCACTCGCTCGAGTCGCGGATGCGCTGGGAGGGCATCACCGCCAAGCCGCGCGAGCTCGGTCACTACAAGGGGCTGATCCCGACGATCACCGACATCCTCGCGCGCAGCCGCAACGAGAACGCGCTGCGCTTCGCGCGCTCGGTCCCCTGTCCGGAGTGCCGCGGCAGCCGCCTTGCGGAGCCGGCGCGGCGCGCCGAGGTCGGCGGCGCGCGCTTCGAGGAGGTGCTCCGGATGCCGTTCCCGGCGCTGTTGGAGTGGTGCCGCGCGCACGACAACGAGCAGAGTGAACGCGTGAAGCGCAGGCTCGAGGTGTTCGCGCGGCTCGGACTGCGCCACCTCAGCTGCGACCGCAGCGCCGCGAGCCTCTCGGGCGGCGAACACCAGCGCCTGCGGCTCGGCGCGATCGCCACCGACGGACTCGCTGGCGTCACGTTCGTCTTCGACGAGCCTTCGATCGGACTGCACGCGACCGAAGAGGCCGCGGTCCTGGACCTGCTGCTCGACCTTCGCGACGCCGGCAACACGGTCGTCGTCGTCGAGCACAGCGCGCACGCGCTCGCGGTGGCCGACTACGTCGTCGACATCGGTCCGGGTGCGGGGCGGGACGGCGGCCGCATCCTCTACGCAGGCCCGCCGCGAGGCGAGGACGCCAGCGCGGGGCCTGCCGCGCCGATCCGCGCGCGGCGCGCGCCCGACGAGTGGATCCAGGTCGAGGGCGCCGCGGCCAACAACCTGCAGGCCCTGGACGTCGCGGTCGCGCTGGCGCGGCTCAACGCCGTCTCGGGCGTCGCCGGCGCCGGCAAGTCGACGCTCGTCGACGAGGTGCGCGCACGTGCCGCGCGCGGCGAAGCGATGCACGGCCGCGCCCGCGCGGTGCGCGGGCTCGACGGCTTCGACAAGGTCGTGCACGTCGACCAGCGCCCGATCGGCCGGACGCCGCGCCGCACCCCCGAGACCTACACGGGCGTGTTCGACGAGATCCGCAAGCTGTTCGCGGCAGAGCCGGAGTCGCGGGCGCGCGGTTTCC
>JBERSB010000274.1:0-3842 GCA_041236755.1 Luminiphilus sp.
GCCGAACAGCACGTAGACGCCGCGCGTCGTGTCGAACGTCGCGGCGTAGAAGTCGCGGCCGGGCGGCAGCGCGCCGGAGGCCGGCGTGATGTCGATCCAGTTGGCGCCGTCGAACACCCACATGTCGTTGAGCTCGACGCCCGGGCCCGGCTTGCCGCCGAAGTTGTAGAGCAGCGCCCCGTCGCTCACGCCGACCGCGCCGGCGCGCGGCGAAGGGAATACGGCCGGAGCAAGCTGCGTCCAATCGGCCTGTGCAGAGAGCACCGCGCTGCTGAGAGCGGCGACGACGACGAGCAACCTGGGCATGTCGCCTACGATAACGAATGGCCTGATCATCTGCATGCGCACCACACGCCCGAGAATGCGCGCAGACGCAACCGTGCGCGCGAGGCTCGGGCGATGAAGCTCCTTCACGAGTTGCGCGACTCGTCGAACGGCTGCACCGAGTAACGGTTGCCTGCGCGGTCACACCAAGCGCCGTCTTCGCCCTTGGTCAGCACGAGCTGCTCATGCGCGGCCGACGCGCCTCGCGCAGCGCCCCCGATCCTCCACAACACCGGCACGACCAGCGTCAGCAGCGCGACGAGGATGGAGAGCGTCGCGAGCACGCGGCCGATGGCATCGCCGGTCCTCTGGTCGATCACGATGTAGGTGAGCAACAGCGCCAATGCCGCGATCGCTGCGACCGCGGCCAGCTGCACCCAGGCGTGCTCGCGCGCGAGCTTCGGCAGCAGCAGCAGCTCGGCGTGCGCGAAGGCGACGGTCCAGACGACCATCACCATGGTCAGCTTGACCTGCGCGTCTCCGGGACGGTCGGTCCAGATTGCGGCCCACGCGACGATCAGCGTCGCGAAGGCCAGCAGCACGCCTGCGTGGCCCCATGCGACCTGCCTGCCCCGCTCGATGAACGCCGCACACGACATTCCGCAGATGCTGGCAGCGGAGATCGACGCCGAGCTGCTCAGTACACGCACCACGAACAGGCTCCAGGTGCCGCTCAGCACGACGATGATCGCGATCGCGGCCGTGAGCGCGAGGCACGTGACGAACAGCCAGAGCATCCGCTTGCGCAGCGTGTCAGCCTGCATGCCCGCATGGTAGCCGATACGCTGCGTGCGTCGCTCTGCCCTCCTCCGCGACTTGCCTTACGACCCACTCACCTTCGGCCTCGCGATGCTCGCCTACGCGCTGCTCGCCCTGGACGCGTCGATGCGCGCCAGGCGGCGTCGCGCGGCGGCCCTGACGCGGGTCTGCCTCGCCGTGATCGTCGGTCACGTCGCGTGCGTGTGGACGTTCCGGTTCGGGTGGTCGCTCACCGCCATGTGGCAGAAGAGCGCGCTCGGGTTCCTGCTGTTCCACGGCGCGCTCTTCCTGCTGCTGTCTTCGCTGCTCGCGCGCGGCAGGCTGCAGGACCGGTTGCTGTGGTCGGGGTTCGTGATCGTAAGCGCCGGCGCGGTCCCAGCACCGTTTCGCTACCCGGAGATCGGGGCGCTGCGTCTGCCGATGGTCGCGACGTTCGCCGCCGCGGCATGGGCCATGCTGTCCGCAGTCCTCCGCGCAACCAGGGCGCAGCCGCCTTCGGACACGCCCAGCTGATCGTCCGCTCAGCGCCCGGTCGAGCCCGCTCCGAGCCCCGGCGCGTACGGGTTCGGGGGCATCAGGTCGGGCGCGAGCGCGCGGCGGCGGCCCGCGTCTTCGGGCGCGTAGTGGGCCGCGAGGTAGTCGACGATGCGGTCCTCGACCGCCTCGTCCAGCTGCGGCATACCGTGGTCGCGCTGCATCCAACGGATCAGGCCGCGCCACGTGTCGCGCGAGCCGCGCTGCTGCAGGAACTGACGCGGACCGTGGCAGGCGATGCAGTGCTGCACGACCAGCTCGCTGCCGGGTGCTGTAACCAGGTCGCCGAAACCGCCGTCGTCCATCGGCGCGTCCGCGACGACTTCGTCAGCCGTCGCCACCTCGAGCTCGGATCCCGCAGCGCCGCCGCACGAAGCGGCGAGCAGCATCGTCGCCAAGCTCCACGGGTATTGGCGCATCACGACTGCGCGAGCACCGCGATGCGGTGGCAGGCGTTGTTGAGGTAGCCCTTGGGGTTCCAACCCGGCACGACCATGGGCTGGCTGCGTCCCTGGTCGTCGGTCGCGCGCGCCCAGACCTCGTAGTAGCCGTCCTTCGGCAGCCGGATCCGTGCGCGCCACCGCTGCCACGCGAGGCGGTTCGGGGGCGGTTCGACCGCGGCCACCTGCCACGTGCTGCCGAAGTCGACCGACACGTGCACCGCGTCGATGCGGCCGTCGCCGACCCACGCGTGTCCGCGGACTTCGTGCTCGGCGCCGGTCTCCAGCGTGGCGCCGCTCTTCGGGAAGGTCACCAGCGACTTGACCGGCATCGCCTCGATGATGCGCATGTCCTCGTCCGGCACCTTGCTGCCGGGCGCCACGGGGCGCTCGGGGACGCGGTACGCCTTGCCGGTCATCTTGGCGCCGTCGTGCACCCGGTCGCGCACGACGATCTTCTGCAGCCACTTGCCCGACGTCGACGCCGGCCAACCGCCGCACACCAGCCGCAGCGGGTGGCCGTTGAGCAGCGGCAGGTCTTCGCCGTTCATCGCGAACGCGAGCAGCGTCTCGTCCTCGAGCGCCTTCTGCATCGGGACGCCGCGGCTGATGGGGTCCTTGCCGGGGTCGCCCGACAGGTGCGTGTCCGCGCCGTAGTAGCCGACGTAGACCGCATCGTCGCGCACCCCGCACTCCTCGAGCACGTCTCGGAGGCGCACCCCCGTCCAGCGCGGACAGCCGACGGCTCCCGTGGTCCACTGGTGGCCCGTCGCGGGCGGCGAGAACTCCGAGCGCCCGTTGCCCGCGCACTCGATCGTCAGCTGGTAGGTGTGCGACGCGAAGCGCTCCTTGAGCTCTGCGAGCGAGAAGGTGCGCGCCTCGCGCACGCACTCCCCGCCGACCTCGAGCGTCCACTTGGCGACGTCGATGTCGGCCAGCGCCGGCGGGTGTCCGTTGTTGCGCACGAACAGCCGCGCGGCCGGCGTCACGTCGTCGTCGAGCAGGTGCGCCGGCGTCTCCGCGTTGATCGGGCGGTCGTTGAGGACGCGCAGCCCGCGCTTGCCGGCGAGCGGGCGCGGGTCCTGCCCGCCCGAGAGCGCCAGCGGGACGACCCCGGCCGGGAGACGGTCCCCGAAGACGATCGGCGCGCCGATTGCAGCGGCCATCGCTGCAGACCCGGAGCCCACGAGGAATCTGCGGCGGGACAGCGGGTCGCGGGGTCGCTCGGACATGCGCGCAGGCTAAACGCGCGCGCGCCGGCTGTCGCGCAGGCCCGCTCCACAAGCGTCGCAACGCGCTCCGCGGGCCGCCGGGAGCGAGGTTTCGTGCCTGCCACCAGCCGTCCGGGCAAGCCGGACAAGGATGCAAACAGCATGCGACCATAGAGCTATGTGCAGCCGTCGCGCCGATGACATGGTTGATACACGTATGCCGCCCTATTGCGTATGCCGCTGGGTCTGCCGCAATCTGCCGTCGCGCCTACAATGCACAGATGGACACCGATCGCTACCTGCTGCGTGCCCGGCAGGTGATGCAGCGTTCCGTCATTACGCTGCGTCCCGACCAGGAGGTCGTGGACGCGGTGCAGACGCTGCTCCACACCGGGATCTCCGGCGCCCCTGTCGTCCTCGACGGACAGGTCGTCGGCATGTTCAGTGAACGCGACAGCCTCCACGTGCTGGCCGCGGCCTCCTACGAGGCCGAGCCATCGGGGACCGTCGGCGACCACATGCGCAAGGACGTGCAAACCTGCTCGCCCGACGCGGACGTCTACCAGCTCGCCCG
>JBERSB010000275.1:0-2582 GCA_041236755.1 Luminiphilus sp.
CGCCGCCGAGCGCGTCGGCGCGGCGGCCGCGGCGACGGGAGGCGCGCAGGCCGACGCGCCGCCGACTTGGTCGCAGCTGGGGCGCCGCGAACGACTCTGGAGGAGCGCACGATGCAGTACGAAGCGAAGCTCGGCGACGACGTGCGCGACTTCTCGTTCAAGTGGGACGACGGCCTGCTGATCGCCCGGTCCGGGGACCGCGTCGCGGCGCTGGACGTCTCGCTGGTCGGCAACGGCGAGGCGCTGTCGCTGCTCGTGGACGGGCAGAGCTTCGACATCGTCACCGACGTGCAGGGCCAGGACGTCACCGTCCAGGTCCGCGGCGAGCGCTTCCAGGTGCACGTCGTGGACGAGCGGGAGCGGGCTGCCGCCGAGGTCGCCGGCAACAAGGTCGGCGGCAAGCGCGCGCTCACTGCCGCGATGCCGGGCGTGGTCGTCGAGGTCCAGGTGGCTGTCGGAGACCAGGTCGAGGAGGGGCAGACCCTCGTCGTGCTCGAGGCCATGAAGATGCAGAACCCGCTCGCGGCCGAGGGCGCCGGCGTCGTCACCCAGGTCGCGGTCGAGGTCGGCGACGCCGTCGCCGGCGGCGCCCTGCTGGTCGAGATCGAGTGATGCGCGGGGCGTCCCGCGCGCTCGCGGCGCTCGCGCTCGGCGCGGCGGCGTGCGCCACTCCCAGCGCGCACGCGCGGCTCGAGCAGACCGCGCCCTACGCGGTGGTCGCGCACCGCGGCGCCAGCGCGGTCCGGCCGGAGAACACGCTCGCAGCGTTCCGCCACGCCGTCGCGCTGGGCGCGCCGGTCGTCGAGCTCGACGTCTACCAGAGCCGCGACGGCGTCTGGGTCTGCATGCACGACGCGACGCTCGACCGCACGACGGACGCGGTCGCGTCGCTCGGCCGCGAGGGCGCGCGCACAGCAGAGCTCAGCTACGACGAGCTGCAGCGACTGGACGCCGGCAGCTGGTTCGGTGACGCCTACCGCGGCGAGCGCGTCGCCACGCTGGCCGAGGCGCTCGATGCCATCCGCCCGGCGGTGCCGATGGTCGAGCGCAAGGGCGGCGACGCGGCCGCGCTGGTCGCCGAGCTGCGGCGGCTCGGCGCGACCGACGACGTGATCGTGCAGGCCTTCGACTGGGACTGGCTCGAGCAGGTGCACCTGGCGGAGCCGCGCCTCCTGCTCGCGGCGCTCGGCGGCGGCGAGCCGACCGACGCGCGGCTCGCCGACGTCGCCCGCACGGGCGCGCAGATCGTGCCCTGGGACCACCGCAAGCTCACCGAGGCTGCCGCCCGGCAGGTCCTGTCGTCCGGTCGCATGCTCTGCGCCTACACCGTCGACGATGCGCAGGCCTTCCGGCGCTGCCTGGGCCTCGGGTGCAGGATGGTCACGACCAACCGCCCGGGCCGCTTCGTCTCGGACGCGCCGACTCAGCGTTGAGCGGCTGTCAGCCTGAGCGCCAGCTCGTGCCGGCCGCCCGCCGCCAGCGTCACCGCGTGGTCCTTGCAGTTGGCGGTCTCGACGCAGCAGAACGCGCGCCAGTCGTCCGGCAGCATCTGCGAGAGCCGCGCGGTCTTGTTCGGCCAGGGGTTCCAGACGATCGCCGAGCGGGCGTCTTTGCCGCGCAGCTCGATCTCGCGCCCCAGCGCGTCGGCGCGTAGCCGTAGCTCGTCCGGCACGCAGCTGAAGACGCGATCCGTCTCGGCGCGGAACCGCAGCGGCGCAGCCGGGTCCCATTCGTCCTCGGGCTCTCGCGCGTGCTCGACGTAGGGCACGCCCTCGAGTCCGTGGACCGAGGCCTCGTGCACGTCGCCGACGGAGAAGTAAGAGTGCAGGGCGTGCTCGAACGCCCACGCGGTCGTGGACGGGTTGTGCGTGCGGAGCCGTAGTTCGAGCGCGTCGGTCAGCGACACCTCGAGCTCCAGCGAGAACTCGTGCGGCCATACAGCCCGGCTCGCGCCGTCGTCGCGCAGCGCCAGCGTGATCGAGGCGGGCGCGGTGCGCACCAGCTGCCACTCGCAGCTCCTCGCGAAGCCGTGTGCGGGCAGGTCGTCCCGTTCGGGGTGGCCGCCGAACCACGGGAACACCACCGGAACGCCGCCGCGCACCGGCACGCCGGGCTCGTAGCTCGCAGCGCCCGCCGTCCAGAGCACGTCGCCGTGGCCGGCGTCCCAGCTGAGCACCTGGGCGCCGGTGCGGGAGACCTGGACGCGCTGTTCGCCGCGCGACAGCTCGAACGCCGCCCTGCCGCCAGGGTCCTGGATCGCGCGGACGCCGGTGGGCAGCGGCGCGCCGTCGACCTCGACGCACTGGCGGCAGATGCACGTTCGCTGCGCGAACTCCGCGGGCACGCGCGCCAAGGTGCCCGCGTCGAACTCCGCGTCCAGGCACCAGCAGCGCTGGACCGCCTCGGGGTCTCCCGACGCAGCCGCGACGGCGCACGCGTTGTCGCCGCCGCATAGCGGGCAGCGGTCGGTCCGGGCCTCGTTCATGCCGGTGAGGATACCGCCGGCGCGCCGGCTGCGATCAGCCCTTCATCTGGCGCAGCTTGGCGATGGCGCCGAGGACGTTCTTGCCGCCGCTCTTGCG
>JBERSB010000276.1:0-3985 GCA_041236755.1 Luminiphilus sp.
GGCGCAGCGGCAGGCGCCTGTGCCAGCTGCACGGTCAGGCCGCCGCTGCCGCGCTGCGCGCTGCCGGTGTAGGTGAGCACGGGCGCGCCGCTGCCGCTGGCACATCCGCCGCCGAGCGCGAGCGCGCCGAACGTGTCGGTGCAGAGCCGCAGCTTGATGCCGCCGCCGGAGAAGAACGAGCCCGTGTCCCCACCGCCGGTCGTCCAGCCGTAGGGCAGCGCCTGATCCGTTCGGAGCCCGGCGGTCCCGGAGCCGCTGAGCGCGCCGCCGCCGCGCACGCGGAACTCGACGACAAGGTCACCGAGGCTCGGGTCGTAGTCGAAGTCGAACGCGAGCCCCATCGGCGCCCACGTGTTGGCCGTCGTCGGCAGCAGCCAGCTGCGCGTGCCGCTCGTTGCCGCGGGACCCTGCAGGGTGCCCGACATCGGGTTGTTCAGCTGGCCCGCGGCGTTGTGGGCCAGCGTGACCGTGAGCTCGTCGAACGTGCGCAGGCGCGAGCCGGCGGGGGCCACCTCGACGTCGCAGATGTGCCGCGCCTTGTTGCCGAGCAGCGCCGCCGGTACGAGCACCTGGTAGCGCGTGTCGCTGAAGATGGGGTCTGTGGGGTTGTTGTTGCCGAACGGCACCTGGCTGGGCGCGCCCAGCTGGGGCGTGTCGGCCGGGACTGCGACGCACGTCTGCGCGGGCACGGCGGCTGCCAGCACGGCGCAGGCGGCAACGACGAAGGGCCTCGGACAGCTTGCCATGCAGCAAGTCTAGCTTGCCCGAGGCAACGGACGCGCCAGGTGCTGTGCGGGCCCCTGGCATGGGCGCTTGCGCTCCGAGATCGCAGGATCCGCCCTCGAAGGCACCGGCCGACGCGCCGAGGCGTCGCGTGCTATCGTGCCCGAAGTGACTACGTTGCGCGCCTCGATCCTGCTGGCTGCATGGGCGCTGGCGCCCGGTGCCCGCGCGTGGGCCCAGGCGCCGTGCGGCCCGCTGCGCTACGGAGCCGCGACCGCCGGTGCAGGCGGCGCGGCCCCGTCGGTCGCGACCGGCGGCGGCGCGGCGACCCTCGGCAACGCGGCCTTCGCGATCGAGGTCGACGGCGCGCCGTGCGGCGCGCTGGTGGCGAGGCTGCTGGGATACGCGCGCGCCTCGACACCCGTGCTCGGGGTCGACGTGCTCGTCGACGCGCCGCTGATCACGCCCGCGCTGGCGTCGCAGTTCGGGGCGGCGAGCTTCGCGCTGCCCATCCCCAGCGCCCCCAGCCTCGTCGGCGCGCACGTCTATGCGCAGGCCCTGGCGCTCGATCCGTCGGGTCCCGCCAGCGTGACGGCCAGCGACGGCATGCAGGTCCGCGTCTGCAGCAACAGCCTGCTCTGCTCCAGCAGCGCCTACCAGGGTGCAGCGGCCTCGGGCGCCTTTAGCGCGATCGCGGCTCTGGGTGGGGGCCGCGTGCTGGCCGGCAAGCGCTCGTCGCAGGCTGGCAACCGGTTCCTGCTGAGCGACGACTATGGCCAGACCTGGCAGGTCGTCGGCTGCCCGGGTTCGTCTGGCGCACACACCTACTTCGTCGGGCAGAACGGCGACACGCTGTTCTCGGGCACCGGGGACACCGGCAACGCGTGCCTGATGCGCAGTGACGACCGGGGGCTGTCCTGGACGGTCGCGCAGACCCAGGCGCAGCTGCGCGCGCTCGCCTTGAGCGCCAACGTGCGCGCTGTGTTCGGCGTCGTGCACCTGGGCGCGGGCAGGTGGCTCGCAAACCTCAAGTGCCTGGACACGTCGACCAAGGTGCTCGGCTCCAGCGACAACGGCGCGACGTGGAGCCCGCTCGCCGCGCAGCCGGGCCAAGGGCCGAGCTCCTGGGCGCGGCAGATGATCGTGACCAGCAGCGGAGACGTGCTGTGGCCGTCGTGTCTGACCGACCAGCTCTACGTCTCGACCGACGCGGGGCAGTCCTGGACGGCGCGCACGGTGCCGGGCGCGTCGTTGTTCCAGCCGCTCTGTGACGCCGGCGGCGGCGTCTACTTCTGCGGCGACGCCAGCGGCAGCCCCAACGCGACGCTCGGCCTGCACCGGAGCCTCGACTACGGCGTGACGTGGAGCACGGTCGCGTCGGTCAACCTGCAGCGCACCACGCCGACGTACTGGCGCGACGTCGTCGCCGTGGACGGCGTGCTGTTCGCGTCGGCGTGCTGCCACGAGGGGACCAGCACCGAGCGCTTCATGCAGCTGTTCCGGTCGATGGACAGCGGCGCGACCTGGTGTTCGTACGGCAACCCGTTCCAGGGGCCGTACGGCGGCATGCAGGCGATCTACCAGATGTGCGAGGTCGGCAGCGGCGTGGTCTTCGCCGCGTGCCAGCCGGACAGCACGATCCTGCGCTGGCCGGTCGAGACCCTGCAGTGAGCACGGTTCCGGCCGCGGCCGGGCCGGGCGGCGCGCGCTAGCGGCGGCCGCTCGCTTCGGCCGCGCGCTTGTCCATCCGCCGCTTGGTCGCGGCGGGCACGATCTTCACGTTGCCGGAGGCCTGCTCCTTGGCGACGTCCTCGGCGAGCGTCTGGACCGCGGTCTCGAGCTGCGCGTCGGGGCCCATCGGGTGGTTCCACATCGCGATGTCCGGAGTGCAGCCGTTGAGCTCCATGTCCTCGCCCGTGCTGACCAGGTACCAGCCGCGCATCGGCATGCGGACCGAGCTGCCGTCGAGCAGCCCGACTGAGCCCGTCGAGATCACGCCGCCCGCCGTGCGCATGCCGACCAGCCGGCCGCGGCCGACCTGCTTGACTGCGTGGCTGAGGATCTCGGCGTTGGAGAACGAGTGCTCGTTGCACATCAGCACGATCGGCTTGGTCCACGACGCGTAGATCTTGCGATCCTGCGGGTAGCCCTCGCCGCTGCCGCGCGACTTGGTGATCGCGTGCACGGGTTGCGTCAGCGCGGTCATCACGTGGTCGGTGGTGCTGCCGCCGCCGTTGAAGCGCACGTCGATGATGAGGCCGTCCTTGCCCACGCCGGCGTGGTAGAGGTCTTCCTCCATCTGGCGGAAGCTGCGCATGTTCATGCCCTGGATGTGCAGGTAGCCGAGCTTGCCGTCGGACAGCTCGTCGACCTTTGCGCGGTTGTTCTCGACGAACTCGTCGTAGAGCAGCCGGGCCACAGAAGGGGTCGGCCGCACGGTGACGGCGCGCTCGGTGCCGTCTTCGCCGGCGATCGTCAGCTCGACGTCGCGGGTCTCGTTCATCGTCAGCAGCGCGTCGACGTCGGTCGCGGGTGTGATCGCGACCCCGTCGATCGCCAGCAAGGTTTCGCCCGCGTGCACCTTGCTGCGTTCGCGGGAGCACGGGCTGCCCGGGATCACGCTCGTGACCAGCAGGCCCTTGTCGGGGCGCTCGATGCCGTAGCGCAGTCCGAGGTGGAAGGTGGTCGGCGCCCAGCTGCTGCGGCTGCTCGGGCTCGGCAGCGCGTCGCTGCCGCCGCGGTGGCCCATGTGGGACGCGTTGAGCTCGCCGAGCATCATGTTCATCAGGTCGGTGAACTCTCGCTGCCCGAGGCACTGCGCGGCGACCGGTCGGTACTTCCTGCGGATCGCGTCCCAGTCCCGGTTGTTCATGTCGGGGTCGTAGAAGCGGTCGCGCATGGCGCGCCATCCCTGATCGAACGAGATCTGGCGTACGGCCGACCAGTCCCTGGTCCGCCGCAGCGAGAACTCGAACGTCGACGTGCTGGTGCCGCCCTTCATCGCGGCGGGCTTGCCGCTGCTCAGGCCGACGATCTCGTTGCCCTGCTTCTGCCAGGTCGCGCGCGACAGCGCCCGCGACGCGAGCTTCGTCGGCGCGCCCGGGATGGGGACCGTCACCCCGTAGAAGCCCGACAGCGACGAGACCGTCGCGGAGAACGCGAGGGTCTTGCCGTCCGGCGACCAGATCAGGCCGCCCTCGCGGCTGTCGCGGATCGAGATCCGGTGCAGGCGGTCGTGGATGCCGACGAGGTCGACGACGAC
>JBERSB010000277.1:0-2526 GCA_041236755.1 Luminiphilus sp.
CGATGAACCCGGCGAACATGCGCGGCATCATGCCCGGCAGCGTCGGCACCTCGAAGGTCTTCGTCTTCCAGCCGAGCTGGTCGAGCCCCAGCAGCCAGCGGTCGATGTCGAACTGCGCGCTCTGCACATAGCCGACCAACAGCAGCAGCGGCGCGCCGTCCGCCACGTCGGGGAAGGTCACCGGCTGGTCGGAGAGCGACACGCCCGTCACGCGCGGCAGGATCTCGCCGCTCGGGTCGCGGCGCGGCCACGTGGTCGAGCAGGATGACGTGGCGAGCAGCGTCGCGATCGACGCAGGGACGAGCAGCCAGAGCCAGCGACGAGACATGCCCGGTCTTTCGCCGCGCCGCCGGCCCGGGATGCGGTGCCTGCTTGCCACGGGCTCGCCGATGCCGCAGCCTCACCGCTGTGAGCCACCAGCCCGAACCGCCGCGCCGCGGCCTGATCGCGCGCGCGCGCCTGGCGTGGCGGGGGCTCGGACCGGCGGGACCGCTGCTGCTCGTGGCGACCGGCGGGCCCGTCGTGGGGCTGCTGGCCCTGGTCGCGGCCGCGGGCGCGTGGTTGCCCTGGTTCGAGACGGCCGGCGTCGCGGAGGGAGCAGCCTTCGTCGCGCTCGGCGTCGGACTGGCCGCTGGCTGCATGCTGCCGACGCACGCGACCTCGCTGCTCGCCGGCTACGTGTTCGGCGCTGCGTGGGGGTGCGCGATGGGATTCGGTGTCGTGATGCTCGCTGCGGCCCTCGGCTACGCGGTCTTCTCCCGCCTCGTGGGCGGCCGGGTGCTCGACGCGATCGCGTCGTCGGAGCGTGCGCGGCGCGTGCACGCGGCGCTGCTGGGGCAGGGCTTCGGCCGCACGGTATGGCTGGTGGCGCTGCTGCGGCTGTCGCCGCTGATGCCCTTCGCCGCGACCAACGTGCTGATGGCTTCGCTCGGCGTGCGCCCGGCGGCGTTCCTGTGCGCGACCAGCATCGGCATCGCGCCGCGCTCGATCGGCGTGGCGCTGGTCGGCGCGCAGCTGTCCGAGCTCGACTGGCAGGCCGGCGGCAGCGTGTGGTCGAGCGTGCTCGCCGTCGCGGCCACGCTCGCGGTGCTCTGGTGGGTCGGCAGGGCCGCGCGGCGCGCGCTGCGCCAAGAGGTCGGCGACGGAGGCGAGGCGACGTGAACTGGCTCGCGCACCTGCGGCTCGCGCCGACGGAGCCGCTGGTCCGGCTCGGAAACCTCGCCGGGGACTTCGTGCGGGGCCTCGACCTGGACCAACTCCCCGAAGCGGTCCGGCGCGGCGTCGCGCAGCACCGCGCGCTCGACCGGTTCGTGGACGCGCACCCGGTGCACCGTCGCTGCAGGGCGCGGCTGCGGGCGCCGTGGCGACGCTTCGGCAGCGTCGCGACCGACGTCTTCTTGGACCACTTCCTCGCGCGCGACTGGGACCGGCACGGCGACGGCCGGCCGCTGCAGCGCTTCGTCGACGAGGTGCACGCCCAGCTCCGGCGCCACAGCGCGTCGCTGCCGCCACGGCTCGCAGCGCTCCACGACCGTATGGCGCGCCACGGCTGGCTGGCGATGTACGCGACGCTCGACGGCGTCGACAGCGTGCTGGTCCAGATGTCGCAGCGCAGCCCGCGCGCGGCGCCGCTCGCGACCGTCAGCGGCGAGCTGCGCAGGTGCTACGGCGCGTTCGAGGCCGACTTCGAGCAGCTCTGGCCGGCGGTCTGCACGTGCGCGAGCGGGGCCGACCAAGCGCCGTGCGCGTGAGGTCTCCGCTGCGTCGTTGAGCGCGGGGGCCCGGCAGGATATGCCGCAGGCATGACGACGGACCTGGTCACGATCTACAGCGACGGCGCGTGCCTGGGCAACCCCGGTCGCGGGGGCTACGGGACGGTGATGCTGTTCGGCGACCACCGCAAGGAGCTGCACCAGGGCTACCGGCTGACCACCAACAACCGGATGGAGCTGCTCGGCGCCATCGTCGGGCTCGAGTCGCTGAGCCGCGCGTGTTTCGTCGAGCTGTTCTCGGACTCGACCTACGTCGTCAACGCGATGAGCAAGGGCTGGATCGAAGGCTGGCAGAAGCGCGGCTGGAAGACCGCGTCGAAGCAGCCGGTCAAGAACCAGGACCTCTGGCGCCGTATGCTCGACGCGGTCGACGGCCACGAGGTGCGCTGGCGCTGGGTGAAGGGCCACAGCGGCGACCCGGAGAACGAGCGGTGCGACACGCTCGCCGTCGCGGCCGCCAACGGGCCCGACCTGCTCGACGACGAGGGCTTCGAGCGGGCGTGACCGCCCGCTAGCGCACCCGCACGAGGCGGTGCCGCGGCAGCGCGAGCGCTTCGACCTGCTGTTCGACGTCTGCCAAAAAGCGGTTGCCGTCGACGTAGTAGCCGGCGGTCGGCTTGAGGTCGGGCACGCGCGACTGGAACCATCGGTTCAGGGTCTCGACCATCAGCTCGCGCAGGTACTTCGCGACGCCGCTGGCGAGCGCCGTCGGGACCGCGCGGTCCGCGGCGCGCTCGGCGAACGGGACCGTCCT
>JBERSB010000278.1:0-3368 GCA_041236755.1 Luminiphilus sp.
CCTGCAGCTGCGCGCGGGCGAGGTCGTCGGGAGCGCCGGGTTGCTCGGTGCGGGGCGCAGCGAGCTGCTGCGCGCCCTGTTCGGCGTGGACGAGCGGCTCGCAGGCGAGGTCGAGGTTTCAGGCCGGGCGCTGCGTTCGGGGGACGTGCGCGGCGCGATCGCGGCGGGCCTCGCGCTGCTGCCCGAAGACCGCAAGCTCGAAGGCCTGGTGCTGTCGATGAGCATCACCGAGAACCTCTCGCTACCGACGCTGCGGTCCCGCGGCGTGCGGCTGGACCGACGCTACGAAGCTGGCGTCGCCGCGCGCGCTATCGACGACTTGGCCATCGCGTGCAGCGGCGCCGGCCAGGCGGTGGCTTCGCTGTCCGGGGGCAACCAGCAGAAAGTCGTGCTCGGGAAGTGGCTCGCAGCTGCGCCCAGGGTGCTGCTGCTCGACGAGCCGACCCGCGGCGTCGACGTCGGCGCGCGGGCCGAGATCTACCGGCGCCTCGACGAGCTGGCGGCTGCGGGCCTCGCGGTGCTGTTCGTGAGCTCCGAGCTCGACGAAGTGCTGCAGCTGGCAGACCGCGTGCTGGTCCTTCGGGACGGCGCGGTGCAGGGCGCGCTGGAAGCAGAGCGCCGGAACGAAGAGGACATCATGATGCTGGCGACGGGTGCGGTCGCAGCGCCGGAGGCCGGATGAAGAAGCTGATCGGGATCTCTGTGCTGTTGCTGCTCATCGCTGCGGTCACGGCGGTGCTGAGCTACGACGAGGCGACCGACAGCTACACGTTCCTGTCGTCCTACAACCTCGAGAACCTGCTCCGTCGGGTCGGGATGTTCGGTGTGCTGTCGATCGCGGCGGCGTTCGTCATCGTCACCGGCGGCATCGACCTCTCGATCGGCGCGGTGGTCTGCGTGGCCGGATGCGTTCTGCCTTGGCTGCTGCGCGACTGCGGGCTGCCTGCCTTCGTCGCGCTGCCGCTGGTGCTCGGACTCTGCGCGGCCATCGGGCTCTGGCACGGCGCGCTGGTGGTGGGGCTCGGCCTGCAGCCGTTCGTCGTGACGCTCTGCGGGCTCTTGCTCTACCGCGGGCTGATGCGGGCCTTCACGGGCGACCAGACCATGGGGCTGCAGGACGCCGGCGAGGGGCTCCGCTGGCTGGCGACCGGCAAGGTGCCGATCACCGCGGACTTCGGCCTGCCTGCGCCTTTGTGCGTGCTGCTCCTGGTCGCGCTGCTCACCGTCGTGCTGTGGCAGAAGACCGTCTGGGGCCGACACCTGTTCGCGCTCGGACGGAACGAAGAGGCGGCGCGGTTCGCCGGCGTGGCCACGGGCAGGCTGACCGCGTGCGCCTACGTCGCGTGCTCGCTGCTGGCGGGGCTCGGCGGCTGCCTGTTCGTGCTCGACGTCAACTCGGCGCAGGCGTCGAGCTTCGGCAACTTCTACGAGCTCTATGCGATCGCGGGTGCGGTGCTCGGCGGCGTCGCGCTGCGCGGCGGCGAGGGGCTCGTGGTCGGCGTGGTCCTCGGCGCGGCTTTGATGCAGCTGCTGTCGAACACGATCAACCTGCTCGGCGACAGCAACCAGCTGGAGTTCGCTGTCGTGGGCGCCGTGATCCTGTTCGGCGCGGGCTTCGACGAGCTGGTGCGGCGCTGGCTCACGTGGCGCAAGACGCGGAGCAGTTGAGCGTTGCCGCGGGCGCTCAGCGCGGCGTCGGCGTCGCCTGGAGCTCCCGCCAGCGCAGGTTGACGGCGGCCGGATAGGCCTCGCACTCGGCGGCGAACACCCGCGCTGCGAGCGAGGTCGGCGTGTCGTCTGCGAGCACCGGGACCCGGGCCTGCACGAGCACGCGGCCGTGGTCGTACTCGTTGTCGCAGAGGTGGATCGTGCAGCCGGACTCCTTTTGGCCGGCTTCGAGAACGGCGCGGTGCACGTGTTCGCCGTACATCCCCTTGCCGCCGAACTCGGGCAGCAGCGCCGGGTGGATGTTGAGCACGCGGCCCTCGAACTCCGGCACGATCGGCAGCAGGCGCAGATAACCGCAGAGCAGCACCAGGTCGCAGTCGAGCTCTTCGATCCAGGCCCAGGTCTCGGACGGGTCCTTGAGGTGGCGCGCCTCGACGCCGTGCTCGAGCGCGCGCTGCAGGCCGAACGCGTCGTCGCGGTCGCTCGCGACTCCGGCGATGCAGCCCTGCAGGCGGCCTGCGGCGACGCGGTCGAGCAGGTTCTGCAGCGTGCGTCCGGAGCCGCTCAGCAGCACGCCGAGGCGGGGCCGGTCCGACGCAGGCGTCACAGCTGGGACCTCGCGGCCGCGGCGACGCCGACCAGCAGCGACGCCATGCGCGGGGCCGCGACGTCGGCGTTGTCGATCATCTCCTCGATGGACACCCGGCCGTTCGCGCCGTGGAGCACCTGCTGGGTCACGCCGACGAGAGCGAGCACCTCGAAGCCTGCGTGCACGCCGGCGATCGCCTCGTAGACGAGCGAGGTGCCGACGAGGTCGGCCCCGGACTGCCGGAGGACCCGGTATTCGGCGCGGGTGGGCATGCTGGGTCCGGGGATCGCTGCGAACACGCCTCTCGGACACGGCACGCCCGCGGTCACTGCGATCTCCCGCGCGAGCCGGACCCACTGCTGCGCGTAGGGCTCGCTCATGTCCGGGAACCGCGGGCCGAGCTGGTCGTCGTTCGGTTCGGTGAGCAGGTGGAGGTTGCTGAAGTTGAGGTGGTCGTCGACCACGGCGATGGCGCCCGGCTCGATCTGCTGGCTGAGGCTCGCAGCGGCGCCGGTCACGATCAAGAGGTCACAGCCGAGCGCCTTGAGCGCGCGGACGGGCTGCGCGAGCTCGGCCGGCGAAGAGCCGGCGTAGACCACGATCGGCAGGTCGGCGACGGCCACCGGCGTGCCCTCCAAGATGCCGACGTGGATCGGCGACGGCAGCGGGATCCCGGGCACGTCGCTGCCCGAGATGGTGACCTTGTCCTTGAGCTGGTTGGTGATCGAGGCGTGGCCGGAGCCGAGCAGCATGGCCACCTGCGGGCGCAGCGCCGTGCGCGCCTCCAGCAGCTCGATCAGCTGTGCAGCGAGTTGCCTTTGGGACATTGGGGGATGCATGTCAGGTGCTGCCTTTCGGGTGCTGCGTGTCAGGCGTGCTCTCTCAGCGCGCCGCCTCTCCGAGGCGGTACGCCGCAGGCGCGTCCTCGCGCGGCGCGGCGGGGGGGCGGCCGGTGCTCGTCGCGCGCGTCAGGCCGGCCAGCTGCAGCGTGCGCTCGACGAGCCTGCACCGCTCCTGCATCGAGAGCGACGCGACGGGGATGTAGGGGACGTCGAACTGCTCGAGCAGCAGCTTCACCATGCCGTCGATCCTCAGGACCTCCTCCCACTCG
>JBERSB010000279.1:0-3017 GCA_041236755.1 Luminiphilus sp.
GTCGACGCGGAAGCGCGCCGCGACGTGCTCGTGCGTGAGCCCGCAGTGCGCGAGCACCTGCGCTCGCGACATGTGGTCGAGGATGTCGTCCGGGACGCCCATGACCTGGACGCAGGCCCGGACCGGACCGTGCGCAGCGACGCACTCGAGCACGGCGCTGCCGAAGCCGCCCGCGCGCGCGTGGTCCTCGAGCGTCACGACGAGTTCGTGGCGCTCGCAGAGGTCGAGCACGGCCTCTTCGTCGAGCGGCTTACAGAAGCGCGCGTTGACGACCTCGATCTCGACGCCCTTCTTGCTGAGCAGCTCGGCGGCCTGCAGCGCCGTCTGGACCATGTGGCCGTAGGCGAGGATCGCGCCGTCGCCGCCCTCGCGGATCCGCTGCGCCTTGCCCAGGCGGACCGGCTCGCGCTTGCCGTCCCAGCCGACCAGGTCGTGCAGCTCGGGCGCGTTGCCGCGCGCGTAGCGCACGCCGCTCGGACCGTCCAGGGTGAGCGCGAGCTGCATCATCTGGTGCAGCTCCGTGCCGTCCATCGGCGCCATCAGCGTGATGCCCGGCATGCAGCGCAGGTAGCTGATGTCGTAGAGCCCGTTGTGGGTCGCGCCGTCCTCGCCGACGAGGCCCGCGCGGTCCATCGCGAACACGACGGGCAGGCGCTGCAGGATGACCTCCTGGAACACCTGGTCGTAGCCTCGCTGGAGGAACGTCGAGTAGATCGCGCAGACGGGCCGCATGCCCGCGGTCGCCATGCCCGACGCCATCGCGACGGCGTGCTGCTCGGCGATGCCGGAGTCGACGAAGCGATCCGGGAACCGCTCGCGGAAGTCCATCAAGCCCGTGCCGTCGGGCATCGCCGCGGTAATCGCGACGACCTTGTCGTTGTGCTCGGCGAGGCGCTCGATGCTCTCGCTGAACCATGTGGTCCAGGCGCGGCCCTCGGGCTTCTCGGGCACCATCGGCTGCAGCACCGCGGGCTCGACCGGCACCTTCTGTGGCTTGGGCTTCTGCTTGGGCTTGGCGGCGTGCGCGCGGTCGTAGCGGTCTTCGCTGCCGGGCACGCCCTTGCCCTTCTCGGTCATGACGTGCAGCAGGGTCACGCCGTCGAGCTTCTTGCAGTTCTCGAGCGCCTCGAGGGTCTCCTCCATGTTGTGGCCGTCGACGGGGCAGAAGTAGCGGAAGCCCAGCTCCTCGAAGAGGTGACCCGGCACCACCATGTTCTTGACCATGTCGACCGCGTCGCCGAGGCGCTGGTCGAGGTCCTTGCCGACCACGGGGATCGACTGGATCAGGTGGTGCAGCGACTCCTTGGCGCGGTTGTAGAAGTTGCCGCTGCGGAGCTTGTTGAGGTGGCGCGACAGCGCTCCGACCGTCTTGGCGATCGACCAGCGGTTGTCGTTGAGGATCACCAGGAGCCTCGTGTCCTCGAGCGAGCCCGCGTAGTTGAGCGCCTCGAAGGCAACACCGCAGCCCATGGCCGCGTCGCCGACGACGGCGACCGAGTGGCGGTCGCGGCCCTGCATGCGGTCGCCCATCGCGATGCCCAGCGCGGCCGACGCCGCGGTGCCCGCGTGGCCCATCAGGTAGGCGTCGTATTCGCTCTCCCACTTGTTGGAGAAGCCGCTCAGACCGTCCTTCTGCCGCAGCGTGTGGAACCGGTCCTTGCGGCCGGTCAGCAGCTTGTGCGGGTAGCACTGGTGGCCGACGTCCCAGACGAGGCGGTCGTCCTTGAACTCGTAGAGGTAGTGCAGCGCGACCGTCAACTCGACCACGCCCATGCCGGAGCCGAGGTGGCCTCCGGTCACGGCGACCGTGTCCATGATGACCTGACGCAGCTCTGCGCAGAGCGCCGCGAGCTGCTCGCGAGGCAGCTTCTTGAGGTCTTCAGGGGTGTCGACCTGGTCGAACAGTGGCGTGGACAGGTGCTCCAAAATGTCTTCTCCGGTCCTTGTTGGCGGCGAGAACGCCGACCTCTCGGGCTTGCGTGCCCCCGCGTCAGGGACTACGTTCGCCTCTCAACGGTGTAAGACGCAACATCTTGCAAGAGCATCCGCGCGTCGTCCAGCGCGGTCCGGGGAACCGGACGCCAATCCGCTGCGGCGCAGATCAGCTCGTCAGCGAGCCCGGCCGCTTCGATGGCGAGCTCCCGGGCGGCCTCCTGGCTGCGCTCCAGGCCCAGCAGCGCGGGCCAGGTGAGCTTGCCGAGCGCGACGTCGGCGCCGGGGTTCTTGCCCAGCTCCTCGGCCGAGCCCGTCAGGTCGAGGCAGTCGTCCGCGATCTGGAACGCGCGGCCGATCCGATCCCCATACTGAGCAAGCACTTCGACCACCTGCTCGGGCGCACCGCCGGGCCCGGCGCCGGCGTGCGCGCCGACGAGCAAGGCGCCGGTGATCAGCGCGCCGGTCTTGTGGTCGTGGATCCAGCGCAGGCGCGCGAGGTTGTCGCCGGCGGCCCCAGCGCCGGACTCTGCTGCACCGGCGTCTGCAGCGCCGGACCCTGCAGCGCCGCCGCCCAGCGCCCCGGCCGCGGCGAGGGCCTCGACCTGGCCGCCCACCCTCCCGCGGCGGCCGGCAGCGCGGCCCAGCGCGGCGACTGCGGGACCGCCGGCCGCAGCCACGCCCTCGAAGGCCAGCGTCAAGAGCGCGTCGCCCGCCAGCAGGGCCAGCGGTTCGCCGTAGACCTTGTGGCAGGTCGCCCGCCCACGTCGGAGGTCGTCGTCGTCCATGCACGGCAGGTCGTCGTGCACCAGGCGGTAGGTGTGCAGGCACTCGAGCGCGGCCGCCGGCCGCAGCGCGACGTCGATCGCGCCGCCGGTCGCGACAGACCCGAGCAGCGTCAGCATCGGCCGAAGCCGCTTGCCGCCGGGGAACATCGCGTAGTGCATCGCCTCGTGCAGCCTCGCCGGCTGGGCGCCGATCGGCGGCAGCAGGTCCAGCAGCGCCGCTTCGACCGCGTCACGATGCTCGCCGACGAACGCGCGGAACGAGCCCGCGTCGCCTGCGCGCGTCATCGCTTGACGACC
>JBERSB010000280.1:0-2217 GCA_041236755.1 Luminiphilus sp.
GAGGTCGACCGCGAGCTGCCGGCGACGCTCGATCACATGATCGCCGCCGTGGCCGGTTGAATGCTCGGCACCTACGCCGCCGGTCTGGCGGCTCGTGGCATCGACGCTGCGGAGAACCTCACGGGCGCGGTCGAAGGCGACATCGCCGAGGTCGACGGCGTCATCCGCATCACGGCGATCCGACTGCACCTCACGGCCTCGATCCCCGCAGCAGCGCGCGAGGGCGCAGAGCGCCTGCTCGAGTCCTACCACGCGGGATGCCCGGCGTACCAGTCGGTGTGCGGCGCGATCGCGATTTCGACCACGGCCACGTTCTCCTGATCGCAGCCGGGCCCTGATCGCGGCCAGCCCTGACCGAGGCCAGGATCGAGCGGACCTATCGCGCGTCAGCGCGGCTGCAGGCGCACCTCGACCGCTTGCTCGCCGGGGCCGACCTCGAAGCGCTGCATCGCGACGAGCCGCGGCTTGCCCGTGCGCGCGCCGTCCTGGACGTAGCCGCGCATCGTGAACGCCCCGGTCGGAAGCGCTTCCTCCAGCGCAAAGCGCCCGTCCGACCCGAGCGGGCCGACGACGACCGGCTCCGCCGAGGAGGCGGGCGTAACGGAGACCCAGGCGACCTCACCGTCGCGCTTCTGCAGCTCCAGGGTGCCCGAGACGAACGCGCCGCCAGGCATCGTGATCGGCGCCAGCACCACCGCAGCGCCGGCAGAGACCTCGACGTCGGTGCGCACCGAGCGCCATGCCCGCGCGGGCCGCGCCTCCAGGCGGTAGCGGCCCGGCACGAGGCCTTCGACGCCGAACCTACCGTCGGCGTCGCTGCGGGCGCGCACGACGCCCTGCACGGCGGCCGCCAGCGACCGCGCGGCCGGAACGAGCCGCACCGCCCCGTCGGCGCGAGGTGCACCCAGCGGAGCCAGGAGCTGGCCAGAGACCGCGCCGGGCGCCGCCCGCTCGACCTCGACGCGGAGCGCGGGCCGGCGATCTTCGACGGAGAACGGCGCCGACGCCGCGAGGGCCTCGCCGGGAGACTGCACCGTGACGATCATCTCGCCGACGGCGGGCGCCAGCAGCGTGACGGCCCCGCCGTGAGCGAATACGACCTCGCGCGAAGCCACCAGCGCGTAATCCGGAGGCGTCGCGCGCCGCAGCGCGACCTGCACGACGTCCCCCTCACGCGGCAGCCGGCCGCGGATGTCGACCGTCACGACCGCAGCGGGCTGTAGGACCAGCTCGATAAGGTCGTCGCCGCCGACCACGTTCTGGTGGATGACGACGCGCGTGCCGGGCGCGCTCGCCGTCACGCGGTGCAGCCGGTGCGGCTGCAGACCCTCGACCGCGAACAGACCGCGCTCGTCCGAGAGTGCGAGCAGCGACGGCAGGTCGCTGTCCTGCGGCCAGACCTCGACCCTGGCGCGCGCAATCGGCGCGCCCGTGGCGTCCTGCACGCGGCCGCGCAGCGACGTCCCGGGCTCCAGCTCGAGCAGCAGGTCCTCCGACGTCGCGGACAGTTCGAGCCCGCGTCGCAGCGCGCGCCGGAATCCCGGCGCGACCGCGCCGACCGTGACGCGGCCCGCTGCGGGGAGCGGCCCCAGCTCGAACCCACCGTCGGACCGCGCGCGCGCCGTGATCCCGCGCTCGCGGCCCGGCAGGCGCTTCCAGCCCGCGTCCGCTTCGGCGCCGTCCGCCTCGACAGAGACGACCGCTTCAGGCGGCGCGACGTCGCTGCCGGCGACCGCGACGCGGCCGCGGAGCATCCGACCTGCTCGTAGCCGATGCACGCCTAGGTCCACCCAGTCCGGACCGCCCACCACCTCCAGGCTCCAGTCCACGTGGCTCGGGTGCAGCGCCCAGACCACGAGCGGCGTCTCGCCGACGACCGCTGCGGGCAGCGCGAAGCTGCCGTCTTCGATGACCGAGGCCTCGGCCATCGGCGCGCCCCCCGCGCCCGACGGCGCAGCGTCCTGCGCAGCACGCGCCAGCAGGAAGACGCGGGCGCCGATCGCAGGCTCCCCCGCGGCGTTCAGCAGGCGGCCGTGCACGCCGGCGTGGCCGATGCGCGCGAGGGTCGCCCGGGTCGCGGCGCCGTGGTCCCCGCGAAGAGGCGCGGCATCGGCCGCCGCGGCCCCGCTGTCCCCGCGGGCATCGGTGACCTCCGGCGTGGTAGCGGGCGGCGGCGCCTCGACCCCACAGGCGCCGAGACCGAGCGCGAGCAGCGCT
>JBERSB010000281.1:0-2748 GCA_041236755.1 Luminiphilus sp.
GCAAGAAGACGGACACCTACGAGGGCGGCGTGCACGTGCCCGGATTCGCGGTGGGGCCGGGTCGGATCGCGGCCAAGGAGGTCGCAGAGCCGGTGCACGTGGTCGACTGGATGCCCACGCTGGCGCGTCCGCCTCGAGCAGCTTCGCCAGCGTGGGCATCCAGTCGACCACGTGCACCGGCTCTGCGACTTGCTTGGCCGCGATCCGCCCCGGCCACACCGCGAATCCGGGCACGTGCACGCCGCCCTCGTAGGTGTCCGTCTTCTTGCCGCGCATCGGGATCGGCTGGTTGAAGTCGGTCAGCTTGAGGTCGGCCGGGTACGCGTTGCCCGGCCAGCTGCCCTGCGGGCCGTTGTCCGACGTGAACAGGATCAGCGTGTCCTCGCGCTGCTTCGTGCGGTCGAGCGCCGCGACGACCTCGCCGATCGCGTGGTCCATGTGGTGCACAGCGGCGACCAGCAGCCGCTTCTCCGGGTCCTGCTCGCGCTGGATCAGGCCCTCGGGATCGTGGAACCACGGGATCTCGTCCTCGTCCAGCCATCGCCCCGGCCGCTCCGGATCGAGCTGCGTCGGGCGGTCGACGAACCGACCGCGCTCGTCGAGCGGCGTGTGCACCGCGTGGAACGCGAGGTAGAGGAAGAACGGCCGGTCCCGCTCCTGCTCGATCACGCGCACGGCCTCTTCTGCGGTCAGGTCGGTCGCGTGCTTGCCGTTCTCCCAGCCAGGGATGATCTCGTCGTCGCGGTGCCAGTTCTCGGCGAACCGGCCCTCGCGGTAGCGGTGGTCGTACATCCCGACCGCGCCCGCGAGCGAGCCGTAGCTGTGGTCGAAGCCGAACTTCGTCGGGCCGTGGTCGGTCGACGTGCCAAGGTGCCACTTGCCGACCAGGTGCGTCTCGTAGCCCGCGGACTTCATCAGCGAGCCGAGCGTCGGCGTACCGAGCGGAAACGCAGGCGCGTTGTTGGCCTGCTGCGCCTGCGGCCCGAACCGCGACGGGTAGCGCCCCGTCATCACCGCGACGCGCGTCGGCGTGCACTGCGGCATCACGTAGTGCTGCGTGAAGCGCGCGCCCGACCGCGCCAGCGCGTCGAGGTTGGGCGAGTAGACCGCGGGGTTGTGGTAGCCGATGTCGCCCCAGCCCTGGTCGTCGGTGACGATCACGAGCACGTTCGGGCGGGCGCCTCGCTGTTGGGAGCAGAGGACTGCCGGCAACGCGAGCGAAGCCGTCAAGGCAGAGAGCAGGAGGCGGACCATGTCCGTGACTTTGGCAGGTCCGCGGCGCGCTGCCTAGCCTGCCTTGCCCGCACTACTCAACCCTGGCAGCCCTTGCACCAGTAGAGCCGCCGCCCGGCGCTCTCGCGCTTCTGCACCTGGACGCCGCACAGCCGGCACGGCTTGCCGGTG
Organism: Luminiphilus sp.; assembly: GCA_041236755.1. GTDB lineage: Bacteria > Planctomycetota > UBA1135 > UBA1135 > UBA2386. The sequence goes on from JBERSB010000281.1 coordinate 1,405, forward strand.
CGCGCGAAGACGAAGTGGCGACGCTGGCTGCGCGGCACGCCTTCTTGCTGCAGGCGCCGGTTGTCGTCCGGGTCGTTGGTGACGCCCTTCAGCTTGTAGGCGCGCCGGGTGATCGTCACGACGGCATCGGCGAGCGCTGCGACCTGGTCGTCGTCGAGGTCCTTGGGGCGCTGGTCGGCGTCCAGGTGGCTGACGAACAGGATCTCGCTGCGCAGGTAGTTGCCGAGCCCGCACACGAAGCCCTGGTCGAGCAGCAGCGCGCCGAGCGACCGGCCGGCGAAGCGGGCGTCGCGCAGCCGCTTGCGCACGGCCGCGGGCCGCACGCGCGCCGACAGGATGTCCGGGCCGAGCTTCTTGAGGAACGGGTGCTCTTCGAGCTCCTCGTCGGCGAGCACCTCGATCTCCGAGGCGGAGTAGAGCAGCGCCGAGCGCTTGGCAGTGTGCACCGCAAACCGCAGCTGGCGGTTCGTCTTCGGCTCGCTGCCGCGCGGCATCACGTACCAGCGCCCGTAGAGCTGGTTGTGCGAGTAGACGTTCCAGCCGCCCTCGAAGCGCGTCAGCAGCGCCTTGCCGCGCGACTCGACGCCGAGGACTTCGCGGCCGCGCAACATTTCCGCGTGGCCGGCCAGCCGCGCAAAGGCGAACCACACGTCCTCGGCGACCTCGCCCTTCACAGCGCGGGCGATGCGGTCGGCTTCCTGCCGGATCTCCGGTCCTTCGGGCATGTGGCGGAAGCTTCGTCGCCGCGGCGACTTCGGAGGCAGCCACCGGCGCCTGAACCCCTCGGCTCGCCCGCATCCACTCGGAATCCCACGGCGAACGCCCCTAAGGGCCCACATCCGTGACCGCCCAGCCCCACGACCCCAGCCTCCGCGACGACTGCGACCATGCGCCGAACCTCTCTGACCCTGCTCAGCCTGCTGAGCGTCTCTGCTGCGACCACCGCGCAGTCCTTCCGCCTCGACTTCCAGGACGGGGTCGGCGCCTGGAGCACGGTGCTCGACGGCGTGATGGGTGGCCGGTCCACCGGCCGCGTCTCCCAGCCCGAGCCCGGGATGCTGCGGTTCAGCGGCGAGCTGTCGCTCGAGAACAACGGCGGCTTCTCGCAGATGCGCACCGCCGTGCGCGAAGGCGCCATGGACGGGGCCGAGGGCCTGGTCATGGAGGTCCGCGGCGACGGCCGCACCTACAACTTCGACGTGCGCCAGAGCACGGTGCGCACGATGGCAGGCTCGTACCAGCAGTCGTTCGCGACCCGTGACGGCGAGTGGACCACCGTCCGCCTGCCGCTGTCCGAGTTCACGCTCTACAGCTTCGGCCGCAAGGTCCGACGCGCGCGTTCGC
>JBERSB010000282.1:0-10183 GCA_041236755.1 Luminiphilus sp.
CGCGACCTCGCCCGGCTCTGCCAGGAGCGGCGCGGCAGCGACGTGAAGTTCATCGTGCTGCGGGACGACCGCGACCTGATCGGCACCGTCAAGCTCGGCGGCTGACGCCGTGGACCGGGCGCGCTCCTCGCGCCGCGCCGCGCCCCCCGCGCAGCGCGGGGCGCGCTCAGCCTTCGGCGCCGGCGTCGCGCCAGACGCTGACGAAGTGCTCGCCGCCTTCGAGCAGCCAGCGCCGGAAGCTGTCGTGGTAGGGAGCCACGCAGTCCGCCGCGATCTCGGCGCGCGACATCCAGCGCACGGCCAGCACCTCGTGATCAGGAGCGGGCTCGCCCTGCGCTTCGGCACAAAAGAAGAACGACCGCCACGCGTAGCGGCGGCGACCGCCGACGCGCCGCTCGCCTTCCTGCACGAACGCGAAGCGCGGCGCGCCCGTGACCTCGAGACCGGTCTCCTCGCGTAGCTCCCGACGCAGCGCTTCGTGCAGCAGCTCGCCGGGCTCGACCCTGCCGCCGGGGAGGTCCCAGACCCGCTGCGTGCGCCCGTCGATCTGCCGCTCGTTCGCGACGAAGAGGATCTTGTCTGCCCGCTCCACGATCGCGAACGCGCCGACGAAGTCCCCCATCCTCAGTTCGGCTCCAGCGTGACCTGCAGCTGCAGGCCGACGCCCGCGGCCGTACTCAGGACGAACAGCTGCGCGTCGGGGATCGCGAGCGGCTCACGCTCGCCCATGCCCAAGAGCAAGAACTCGGGCTGTAGCGCGGGGTCGCTCGCCAAGTGCACGTCGAAGCCGTCGGCGCGGAAGATCACCGGCCCCGTCATCGGCACCGGCGTCGGCCAGAGCCCCTGCGCCGAGAGGGACGCGTCGAGCACGAGACGTCCGCCCTCGACGCGCTGCTCCAGGACGGCTTCGACGGGCTGGTTGCCCGCGCCGCCGAGCGCCACGTGTCCCGACCAGCTGCCCGCGAGGTCGACCAGCTCCGGGAGGCCGCCGATGCGGTCGGCGAACCACGTGCCCTCGTCCCCGGCGCATCCGAACGCGCCGGCGATGCGCGTCGCCGAGACCAACGAGCCCGCGACGACGGGCACGCCTTCGGACTCGAGCGACAGCGCGCCGCCCGAGAGCACCAGGTCGTAGCGGTCGGGCGTCAGGCACGGGTTGTCGAGCGCGAACGACACCACCGGCTCCCCGCGGAACTCCTGCAGGCGCAGCACGATCTCGCCATGGTCCCCCGTCAGGTCCGACTGCCACGTGCCACGCCACTCGCCCAGGAGCGAGGAGGATACGGTCTGCTCGCCGGGGATCGATCGGACCTCCAGGTCCCCGCAGCCGGCGAGCAGCGCGGCGATGCAACAGCTGGTCAGCGTGCGCATACAGTCACCTCTGCTCGGCGCTGGGTAGGCGAGGCGCGGAGCGAGCCTCCAGTCTAGCGGGTTTCTCGCCGCGCGTGTGGAGCGCTTCGCGATAGGCCGAGCGCAGCCGCTCGGCGACGGCCTCGGGCCGGCAGCGGGCGACCGCGCGCCGGGCGTGATCACAGAGATCTGCGGCGAAGGATGCGTCACAGCGCAGCCGCTGCAGGCCGGCGAGCAGGCCAGCCGGTCCGTCTGCGACCGGCACCAGAACCCCCCTTCCTACGGTCTGCAGGGCGTCGCGAACGCCTGGCACGTCGTAGCCGACCACAGGGACGCCCGCGGCGAAGGCCTCGACCGCGACCAGCGGCAGGCCCTCGCGCACGCTCGGCAGGACGACTGCGTCGTAGGCCGCGAGCAGCCGCGCGGCGTCGGGCTCGGCGCCGCAGAGGCGCAGCCGGTCGCCGCAGGTCGCGGCCGCCTGCGCGCGCAGCGGGGCAAGCAGCGGGCCGTCGCCGAGCACGTCGGCGTGCAGCTCGGGCGCCTCTGCGCAGACGGCGACGAGGTCCTGCAGGCGCTTGACGGGCACCAGCCGGCCGACCGAGACAACCGCCCACGCGCCGTCGGGGATGCCGAGCATGCGGCGCGCCTCCGCGCGCTCGAAGGCCGGACCGACCTCGACCGCCGGCGGCAGCACGCGCAGCCGCTCGCGCGCAGCGACGCCGAGCTCGGCGAGCTCGTCCGCGCAGCTGTCGCTGACCGCGAACAGCAGGTCGGTGCGGCTGGCGAGGCGCCGCTCGATGCGGGCGAGCAGGCCAGATCGCAGCGGGCCGAAGTAGTCCTGCAGCACGTGGCCGTGGAACGTGTGCGCGATCACCTTCGTGCCTTCCGCGATCGCGGCCCGGCGCGCGAGCGCGCCCGCCTTGCTGGTGTGGCTGTGCACGACGTCGGGCCGGACGGCGCGGATCAGCTTGCGGAGCTCTCGCCCGGCGCGAAGGTCCCGCAGCGGCGAGAGCCCGCGGCGCAGCGACGACAGCGTCAAGAAGCCCGGCCGCCACGCTGCGCCGTCGACGGCCGGGAGCCCGTGCGCCGCCAGGTCCACACGGACCTCCTCGGGCCCCACCTCGCCGGTCACCAGCAGGGTCTCGACCCCCTGCGCCTTGTGCGCGTGCCAGAGCGCGATCGCCTGCCGCGTCGGGCCACCGAGGTTCGGCCGCGTCAGCACGCGCAGGACGCGCAGAGGGCGCTCGGTGGCGGCGGAGTCGGGCGGCATCTTCGTGCGATCATCGCCCACGGTTACCCTGGTGTCATGAACCGCTTGCTCCAGTGCTTGATCCCCGCGCTGCTGTGCGCCTCGCTCGCGCCCGCGCAGGAGGCGCGCCCCAACCTGCTTTGGATCTACGTCGAGGACATGTGCGACTGGCTCGGCTGCTACGGCGACGCGCTCGCAGAGACGCCGACGCTCGACGCGCTCGCAGCGCGCGGCGCCCGGTTCGAGCGCGCCTACATGCCGGCACCGGTGTGCTCTCCGACGCGCTCTGCGGTCATCACCAGCTGCTGGCAGACGACGATCGGCGCGCACAACCACCGCAGCTCGCGCACCGCAGGCGATCAGATCCCGCTGCCCGTCGGCGTGCGCACCGTGCCCGAGCTGCTGCGCGAGGCGGGCTACTACACGTTCAACCGCGGCAAGCTCGACTACAACTTCACGCACGACCCCGAGCAGCTCTACGACGCCCACGACCCGAACATGAACTTCGACCGGCTCCGCGACGTCGCGGCGCTGTGGCGGCCGGCGGCAGCTGCCGGCAAGCCGTTCTTCGGGCAGATCCAGCTGCGCGGCGGCAAGAACAACAGCGCCCCGGAGACGGACCCCGCTGCGGTCGAGGTGCCGCCCTACTACCCGGACATCCCCGAGGTGCGCGCCGAGATCGCGCACCACTACGACGTGATCGGCAAGACCGACCGGGAGGTGCGGCGGATCCTCGCGGCCCTGCGCAAGGACGACCTGCTCGACCGGACCGTGGTCTTCTTCTTCTCCGACCACGGCTACCGCATGCACCGCCACCAGCCGTTCCTCTACGAGGGGGGAGTCAAGGTGCCGCTGGTGATCACGGGACCCGGGGTGGACCCCGGCGTGCGCAGCGACCTCGTCAGCGGCGTCGACCTCGGCGCCACCGCGCTCAGCATGGCGGGCGTGGCGCTGCCCGCGGCGATGGAGGGCAAGGACCTGTTCGGCGACGGCTACGTGCGGCCGTTCGTCGTCAGCGCCCGGGACCGCTGCGACTACACGATCGACCGGATCCGCGCGGTCGTCTCCGCCCGCTTCCGCTACATCCGCAACGAGCTGCCCGACCGGCCCTACATGCAGCCGCAGTACCGCGACAGCTGGCCGATCACCAAGCAGCTGCGCGCGATGATGGCCGCGGGCGAGCTCGACCCGACCCAGCGGCGCTTCGACGGCGCGGGCCGCCCTCCCGAGGAGCTCTACGACCTCGACCAGGACCCGCACCAGGTCAAGAACCTCGCGGGCAGCAACGTGCACCGCCCAGCGCTGATGCTGCACCGCGCGCTGCTCGACAACTGGATCAAGGTGACCGGGGACAAGGGCCAGCAGCCCGAAGGTGAGGCCGGCCTGCGCGCGGTGCTCGAGCGCTGGCAGGACAAGTGCGTCAACGAGGAGTTCGCCCCGGTGCGCGCGAAGATCGCCGCCGAGGACGCGGACAAGCAGCGAGTCCTGATCCTCGGCGACTCGATCTCGATGGGCTACACGCCCGTCGTCAAGCGCCTGCTCCAGGACGACACGCTGGTGTTCCGCCCGGGTGAGAACTGTGCCGGCACCACCAAGGGGGTCGCGAACGTCGACCGCTGGCTGCAGCTCCAGGGCGGCCGGTTCGACCTGATCTGGTTCAACTTCGGCCTGCACGACCTCAAGCGGGTCCGGCCGAACGGCAAGAACTCGAACGACCCCGCCGACGGCCGCCAGGCCGAGCCCGACGTCTACGAACGCCAGCTGCGCGAGATCGTGGCCAAGCTCAAGGCGACCGGCAGCGCGCTCGTGTTCGCGACCACCACGCCGGTGCCCAACGGCGGCGTGCGGCCCCACCGGGACGTCGCCGACCCCGAGCGCTACAACCAGATCGCGCGCAAGATCATGGCCGAGAACGGCGTCGACGTGGTCGACCTCTACGCGTTCGCGCTGGCGAGGCAGAAGGAGATCCAGCCCCGCGTAGACGTGCACTTCACCAAGGAGGGCTCAGCCGCCCTCGGCGGCGAGGTGGCGACCCAGATCCGCGCGCGCCTCGCGCGGTGAGCGCGCCCGCCGCCGCGCCCGCGAGCTAGCGCGCGTTCGCCGTCACGCCAGATCGCGTGTCGGTGCGGAAGGGCTCGGCGGGCAGGCCGGCCCGGTTGAACAGGCTGATCTCCGGCCAGTGCCGCCACGCGTAGCGCACGTGCCGCGGCTCCGACATGGCGCCTCCGACCAGCACGTCGTCGCCGTCGATGCGCGCGCCCGCCGCCTCGTAGACGCCGTCGGCGCCCGCGACCTCGAAGCCGCGCAGTGCGTCGCCGCGCTGCACCAGGCCGCCGCCGATGTGGTCGAAGTGCAGCCGGATCACGTCGCCCTCGATCGTGAAGTGCGAGAGCCGCGGCCCCGACGCGACCACGTCCTTGCCGTAGGTGGCGGCCAGCGCCTGGAGCGCGAGACGCCGCCCGACCTCGAGCTTGTGCGGCGGATGGATGTTGTCCTGCACGCCGAGGTCGATGGTGCAAGCCATGCCGGTGTTGGGCACCTGCAGCGTCATCGCCTGGGCCTCGCGCAGCTCCGCCCATGCGTGCGGATGTGCGCGCTTGTCCTCGAACGCCGCGAGCTGCACGAACAGGAACGGGAACTGCCCGCGCCCGAACGTGTCGCGCCAGTCCGCGATCAGCGTCGGGAACAGCGTCCGGTATTGGAACGCGCGGGCCGCGTTCGACTCGCCCTGGTACCAGATCGCGCCGCGGATCGTCATCGGCACGAGCGGCCGGAGCATGCCGTTGTGCAGCCGGCCAGGCGCGTGTCGGTCGTCCGGGCCGACGGGCGCCCGCGGCCGCCGCGGCGCCTTGTTGCCGGCGGCCTTGGCGGCGTCGGCCTGCTCCTGCCACTCGGCGAGCGCCGCCTCGTGCCGCTCCAGAGCTTCGGGGTAGCGCGCGTAGATCTCCTCCCAGCGCTGCAGGATCGGCTGCAGCACCTCGTGCTCGGCGAGCGACGGCTCCCGCGTCCAGGCCTCGGCGCGTGTCCCGCCCCACGACGTGTGAACCAGGCCGACCGGGACGCCCAGCTCGGCGCGGAGGTGGCGGCCGAAGCCGTACGCGACCGCGCTGAAGTTCTCCAACGGCTCCGGTCCGGCGACCTGCCACGAGGCCTTGACGCTGTGCTGCGGACTCCGGCTCGAGACCCTCGGGAACTGGATCACGCGGAGCTCTGTGTCCGCCGAGTCCTCCAGCGCTGCCTTGGTGTCCTTGTGCTGCCGCATCGCCCAGCTCATGTTCGACTGGCCCGAGCAGACCCAGACCTCGCCGACCAGCACGTCGCGGATCTTGACTTCGTTGGAGGCCCGCACGACCAGCTCGAAGGGGCCGCCGGCCTCGTGCGGCGGCAGGTGCACGAGCCACTTGCCCCCCTCGTCGGCGACGCCGCGCGCGATCAGCCCGTCGAGCCGCACCGACACCTCTTCGTTGGGGCTCGCAGCACCCCAGACCGCGACCGGCTGGCCCTGCTGCAGCACCATGTGGTCGGAGAACACCGACGCCGGCACCGCCTGCGCGAGCGCAGGGCAGGCCGCCGTGAGCGACAGCAGGAAGAGGCGCAGAGCAGTGGGCGTGGGCATCACGCCAACCAGTCTCGCACAAGACCGCGAGGGCGCGCCACTGTGGCGGCGGGCCCTGCCGCCGATCAGTCCGGCAGGCTCTGGAACAGGAACAGGTGCCAGCAGAGCAGGAGCGTGTAGCCGCCGAACACGAACGCCATGCCCAGACGCGCGGCCCGGAAGTACTTGGCGAGCAGCAGGAACACGCAGGCGACGCCGATGCCGACCGTCTTGAGCGCGATGAACGGCCACGGGTGCCAGTCGGACTCCAGCACCCACTGCACGAACGGGTTGAGTTCCTTGCCGCCGTGCGACAGGAACAGCAGGGTGAAGTAGGCGTCGAGCAGGTTGAGCGCGACGATCGCGAGCACGACGAACAGCACGCCAGGACCGTGGATGTCGACGAACGAGCCCTCGCGCTCGTAGTCGCGGCGCACGTGACGCCGACGGCCGCCCCACAGCATGTAGCGGCTGAACATCGGCGTCGGCTGCTTGCGGCGGTCCTCGCCGCGGCGGTACTCGGGGACGTCGCCGACGACGTCCGACAGGGCGTCGACCTCGACCTCTTCGGCGCGCTCCATGCGCTCCTCCCCCTCGGCGGCCTTCGTCACGTTTTCAGCTTATCCCGTAGATTCGCCGGTGAGCAAACCAGCCCCGTGCCACGCGCCGATCCGCCGATGCCATCGCGGGCTCGTTGTGAGACTGCCCGCGCGGCGCGTGGTCGAAGCAGCTCGGATCAGACGAACTTGGTGACCCCGGGGATCGCGACCGGCGCCTCGGGCGGCTCGTCGTCCCACGTCAGCAGGTTGGGCATCAAGACCTCCTGGCTGTCGTGCGCCTGCTGCCAGGTGATGCGCTTGCCGGTGTAGGCGGCCATGCGGCCCATGATCGCCATCAGCGTGCTGTTGCACATGTACTCGCCGTTGTTGATCGGCTTGCCGGCGCGGATGGCCGCGAACATCTCGTCGTGCTCGGCCTGGTACATGTTCCGCGACTTGTCGGCGTAGCGCCACTTGTCCTCACCGGCGATCTGGTGGCGGAAGACGTTGGCCTTGCCCTTGGTGCCGTAGATGTACTCGTTGACGTCCCGCCAGCAGTTGTTCTGCTGGCGGCACTGCGCGATGCCGCGGGTGCCGTCCTCCCACTCGTAGGTGGTCGCGAAGTGGTCGTAGACGTTGCCGAACTTGGGGTCGGTGCGCTTCTGCCGGCCGCCGAGGGAGGTCGCCGCGGCCGGGTAGACGTCGCCCTTGATCCACGCCAGCATGTCGAGCGTGTGGATGTGTTGTTCGCCGATGTGGTCGCACGACAGCCACGTGTAGTAGAGCCAGTTGCGGACCTGCTTCTGCAGGTCGCTCCAGTTGTCCTCGACGGGCCGGAACCACAGCTCGCCGGTGACGTAGTTGCCCTGCATCGTCAGGATGTCGCCGATGGCGCCCTCCTGCAGCTTCTGCACGGTCGCGCGGCGGCCGTCGTGGTAGCGGTAACAAAGGCCGCTGACGACCGAGATGCCCTTCTTCTTGGCGAGCTCGCAGGCCTTTTCGACGCGGCGCACGCCGGGCGCGTCGGTCGCGATCGGCTTCTCGGCGAACACGTGCACGCCCTTCTCGACGGCGCGCTCGATCTGCATGGGTCGGAAGCCCGGCGGCGTGGCCAACAGCACCACGTCGACGCCCGTCGCCAGGACCTGGTCGAGCGCGTCGAGGCCGACGAAGCGCCGCTCGGCCGGCACCTGGAACTGGTCCTTGCGACCCGCACCTTCGGCCGACTTCTGGATGCCTGCGAGGCCGCTCTCCAGGCGATCCACGAACGCGTCGCCCGCCGCGTAGAGCACGTTCTCCTTGTCGGCCATGATCGCCTGGATGGACGCGCCCGAGCCGCGGCCGCCGACGCCGACGATGCCGACCTTGAGCTTGCCGCCGCCCTGGTGGACGGGCGAGGCCGCGCGCAGCGCGCCGAGCGAGCCGGACGCCACGACGGCGCCGCTGGCGGCGGCAGAGGACTTGAGGAACGAACGGCGCGAGGGCTTCTTGGTAGGCATGGGCAAGAGGGGATATCGGACCGGCAGAGCGTAGCCCGGCGGGCGCCGCACATGAAGCGGCCTCCTCGGTTGCCGCGCGCTTGTGCCGAGCGGCCTCGACAGCGCCCGCGCCCTGCGCGTATCCTGCGGCGCGCGGCAGACCACGGCCGCAGCCCCCTACGCTTGCACCCCGCGTCCAACATGCGCCGATTCGCCCTCCTGCTCCTGCTCTGCGGGTGCCACGCGATCCCCGAAGAGGACCGCGAACTCCTGACCGCGTGCCAGCGCAACGCCCCGACCTACTTCGAGGGCGGCAAGCTCAGCCAGGCGCTGGCGCAGGCCGAGCGCGGCCTCGAGATCGACCCCGACGACTACAAGCTGCAGGCGATCCGCGGCGCGACCCTGCTGCGCCTCAGCGAGCAGAACCCCACGCTGCTGGCCGAGGCGACGCGCCAGCTCGAGACGGTCTACGAGCGGCGATCGCCGCTGCGCCACGAGGCCTACGTGCTGCTCTACTACGCGCTCGCCCAGCAGAAGCAGGGACTGCGCAGCCGGGGCGAGTCGATCCGCCTCGACGACCGCGCCCGCCGCAACCCCGGGCAGAAGGACGCGCTGCAGGCGCAGGCCGCGGCCGAACGGCAGCGCTCCGACGAGCGGCTGCGCGAGGCCGACGAGGTGCTGGGCTACCTGCTCGACCTCGGCAGCCAGCTGCGCCTGAGCCACAAGCACCGCCTGCAGATCGCGCTCCAGCTCGGGGACGACGAGGGCTTCGACCGCTCGGTCCAGGCCTATCTGAAGGAGGCCGAGCGCGAGCAGACCGACGTGCGCCGCGAGGTCGAGCGCACGCAGACCGTCGACTACGAGGCCGAGCAGTACAAGCTGCTGCGCAGCCTGCGGTCTGAAGAGATCGAAGTCCGAGAGCTCTACGGCAACTGGCTGTTCGGGCGCGGGCAGCTCGAGGGCGCGCTCTCGCAGCTCAACCGCATGCTCGAGCTCGACCCGCAGCGCAGCAACGACTACTACAACCGCGGCAGGGTCCTCAAGACCCTCGGGCGCGAAGACGCCGCCAAGCGCGACTTCCGCATGTTCTTGTCGATGTCGCGGCTGCCCGACGACAACGACAAGAAGACGTTCGCCGTCAACGCGCTCAAGCAGTGAGCCCGTGGACGCAGGCTTCGCCACGACGCTGCCGGGCGCTCTGCGCCTCAAGACGCAGCGCGACTTCCGGGGCGTCTACGGCAGAGGCCGGCGCGCTTCGGGGGACTGGGTGACCGTCGTGGTCTGGCCCCGCCGCGAGGGCGAGGTGCAGGCTCCCCGGCTCGGGCTGTCGGTCAGCAAGGAGCACGGCGGCGCCGTGCGCCGCAACAAGCTGAAGCGCATCCTGCGCGAGGCGTTCCGGCTCGAGCGCGCGGCGATGCCGCAGCGCTGCGACGTCGTGCTGATCCCGCGCAAACGCCCCGACGATCTGCCGCTCGCCGAACTGCGCGCGGAGCTGCCGCGGCTCGTCGAGAAGGCCTTCCACAAGCCCGCGCCGCAGCGACGCGGGCGTCGACGCCGATGACCCGCTCGCCGCTCGCCTGGGCGCTGTCGGCGCCGGTCTGGCTCGACCGCAAGGTCATCAGCCCGCTCAAGCCGCCGACCTGCCGGTTCCGGCCGACGTGCTCGACCTACGCCCTCGAGGCGCTCAAGGTGCACGGCGCGCTGCGCGGCAGCTGGCTGACCGCGCGGCGGCTGTGCCGCTGCCACCCGTTCTGCGAAGCGGGCTTCGATCCGGTGCCGGCGCGACCCGGCCGCGTGCCTGCCGAGCGCTCGGATCACGGCGCCGCCCGGCGGCCCGAGCCGCGCGCGAGCCGCCGCGCCGCGCGCTCGCGGAGCTCGGGCTCAGCCGCGGGCAGCTCCGCGAGCGCACGCACGCGCGCCAGCGACCGGCCGTCGAGCACAGGCAAGAACGCGCACGCGTCCGCGACCGCCT
>JBERSB010000283.1:0-7184 GCA_041236755.1 Luminiphilus sp.
TGCTCGAAGTGGAAGGACGGCTGCGGCTACCGCCTGCCCAAGGACTACCGCGGGGTCGCGCTGACGCGGCCGCTCGCGCGCGAGCTGCTGTCGCGCGGCGTCGTGCTCCGGCCGCTGCAGATCGACGGTGAGCCGCGCATCCTGTGCCGCACCAGGCGCGGCGAGCCGATCGACCTCGCGCCGCCGAGCAGGGACGCGCAGAAGCGGCGGCCGCAGCGCGCGCGCGGACGGCGCAGCTAGCGGTCCTCGCGATCCTGGCGGGCAGGCAGCTCGGCCAGCCGCAGCACCGGGTAGGTGGCCTCGGTCTGGCGCTCGAAGAAGTTCCACGTCGACAGGCTGTCCTCGCTCAGCGGCTCCAGCAGCGTCGCCGCGAGCCTCGCCAGGCGCTGGTCGGCCGGCACGATCAGCGTACCCAGCGGGATGTCCGCGGGCGCCGCAGCACCCCAGCTGCCCTCGAGGACCAGGGCCTGGTGCCCCTGGTAGGGTCGCTTGGGCTTGCGCTTCTTGTCGACCGCGAAGCGGCGCGCCCGCAGCGAGACCTGCGCGTCGAGCGCGTAGTAGTCGATGCCGTGCCACTGCAGGCGCTGCACGACCTCGAGCGGGGGCGCGACCACCGCCCAGCCCTGAGGCAGGCGCGACTTCGTCGTCGCGCGGAAGCGTCGCACGACGGCCATCGTCTCCGCGGTGCTGTCGTCGACCCGGACGACCCGGGTCGGCCGGTCGCCGCGCTCCACGCGCTCCACCTTGCCGACCAGGACCGGCAGCCGCTCCGGCGGCGCGAACTCCGTGGCGGTGCCGAACCAGACCGGCGCCGACGCGTCGGTCAGGCGCAGATCCGCCGTCGACATCGCCGCCCGCGCCTGCTGTTCGTGCGCGACGAGGTCGGTGAGCACGGCCAGCACGAACGCGCGCGACGCGCGGATGCGCGTCTCGAAGTCGGCGTAGCTGTAGGCCTCGCTGAGCACGCTGAGGCGGTTGCGCAGGCCGAAGTAGTTGGTCCCGTAGCGGGCGCGGCTGTCGTAGGTGTACCAGCCGCGCGCGCCGCCGCGGGAGCTCGGCGCGCCGCCGCCGTCCCAGTCGCGCGTCTCGAAGTTGCCGTAGTCGAAGGTCTCGACGCCCTGACTCCGCAGCGTCTCCCGGACGCGCTCGAGCAGCCCGCGCGCGAACCGGTCGACGCCGACGTCGACGTTCGGGTTGAGGCTCGGCGCGTAGGTCAGGTGGTAGCCGTGGTGCGAGCCGTTGGTCGTGTGCAGGTCGACGAACAGGTGCGGGTCGACGTCACGGAACAGCTTCAGCAGCATCCGCGTCTCGGGCGCGTCGGCTTTGACGAAGTCGCGGTTGAGGTCGAGACCTTGGCTGTTGGGCCGCTCGCCGACGGCGTCGGGGCCGTTCTGTCCCCGGCGGTTGCCGACCTCGATCTGCTCGTTGCCGTCGACGTTGTAGATCGGCACGAACCACAGGTCGCAGCGCTGCAGCAGGTCCTCGTGCTGTCCCTGCGCGATCTCGCGCAGCAGCGCCTGGACGGCCTCTTTGCCCTCGACCTCGCCGGCGTGGATGTTGCCGATCACGACCGCCCGCAGCCGCGGCTGTTCGGGCGCTTGCAGCAGGCCTGCCTTGACGACCAGCATGGCGCGGCCGCCCGGCGTCTTGCCCGCGATCTCGACCGTCAGGCGGTCGCCGTGCGGCAGCGCGAGGCACGCGTCGACGAACCGCTCGACGTCGGCTGCGCGCGACGTCTCGGTGTAGCGGGACCGCTCCGGCACGGTCTGCGGCGCATCGACCTGGGCCGCGAGGGCTGCTGTGGTGAGCGCGGTGGCCAGGAGAGCGCGCGGCGTCGTGGTCATCGCCACGTCGTACCAGGAGCGCGCGCCACGGGCCACCGGCAGCGGCGAATCCGTGCGCGCACGCCCTGCTCAGCGCGCCGGCTTCGCGCTGCGGCTGGAGTTCTCGGCCGTCTTCGCGGGCTCGCCGCCGGGGGCTGGGATCGCGAGCTCCTTGGTCGTCAGGTTGCCGTCCTTGTCGGCGTCGAGCCGCGCGAACAGCTCCGCCGACCAGCGCAGCAGGCCCGGGTCGAGCGCACGCAGCACGGTCTGCAGCTCGCGCGCGTCGATCACGCCGTTCTTGTCCTCGTCGCCGCCGGACCACGGCTGCGGCAGCGGGCTCGGCGCGCTGGAGATGCCGAGCGCGGCGAGCGGCAGGGCCTGGAACCAGGGCGCCAGCTCGGCCTCGTCGATGCCGCCCGAGCCGTCGAGGTCGGACGCCATCAGCGTCGCGCTCAGCGCCGCGGGCAGGCCGCTGCCGACGAGCAGCGTCTGGATCTCGGTGGGCGACAGGCTGCCGTCGCCGTCGGCGTCGAAGGTGCGCAGGAACTGCCGCAGCGGCGTCTCCTTCTGCGGCGGCGTGTCCGGCATCGTGAACGAGCGCACCGTGCGCACCCGGAAGCCGCCGGTCGACGCCAGGCTCGACCGGAACCGCGTGTCGAATTCCGGCCAGCTCACGAACCCGTCGCGGTCGGCGTCGAAGCGCGCGAAGCCCGCGTGGTCGCCCGCCGTGCGGACGGCTTCGAAGGCGTCGACGACCTCGAACAGGTCCAGGCGGTCGTCGCTGTCCGCGTCGCAGGCCCGGAACAGGTCGCGGCTCACCGATTCGCTGTAGCTGCCCTGGTAGCGGCGCTCCTGGCGCTGCGGATCGACCTGGGCGGGCTCCGGAGCGGGCGCCTGGCCCACGGCGGCAGCCGTCAGCAGCAGCGCGGTCGCGCAGGTCGTGTTGGGGCGGGTAAGCATGCTCGGTCGGGCCGCGGCGGCTCCTCTTGTCCTGTCGGCCAACGGCCGGCCGGACTATAGCGGCTCCGGCCGCCGGGGTTACGCAACTCGCCACCAGAGCGGCAGCTGCCGCCACGGCAAGGCCCTAGGCAGCGCGGTTTTTGGCGCCGCACGCTTGTCCGGAGCGGGCCAAGCGGCTTGCATCTCGGGTCGAGACAGCCCCTTCGAATCCCATCCCGACGCCGGCGCCGCGCTCGCGCGCCCAAGTCGCCCGTCCCTCCGAGGTATCAGCGTGATCGCCCGTAAAGCCCTGCTCTCCATCTTCGCCCTCCTGACCGTGACCTTTGCGTCCTGCGGCACGTTCAACCGCGCCGGCAAGGACATCATGCTGGGCGTCGGCACCCCGGTGCTCGTGGTCTACGGCGGCGCCACCGACGGCATGACCTCCTCGCAGAGCGTGCGCGAAGGCATGGGCAGCGGCGCGGCCGTGCAGGTCGCTGCGTTCCCGTTCACGTTCGCCTACCACGCCCTCGAGCACGCGATCTACGGCTTCGCGCACATCGTCGACCTGCCGCTCTGCGTCTTCTACGGCGCGGCTGAGCTGCACCCCTACGGCCCCGAGGTCATGCCGCTCGACATCTACGACGGCACCTGGTTCGACACCTGGGCCGCGGAATCGCGCGTCGGCACCGACGCCGAGTCCGGCGAGCAGCGCTGAGCAGCGAGCGGTGCTGAGAAGCGGGAGCGCCCCTCCTCGGGAGCGCTTCTGCGCCAGCGCGCTCCGAGTCGGTTGAGCCGCGCTCCGCCTGCGCGCGCTCCCACCTCCCAGATCGCGGCGTCGCGCCCACTCGCGGCCCGACCTGCGCCGGCTCAGCGTCCGTCGCGCTCGCTCGTCTCCTGCTCGCTGGCGGGCAGGAGGAGCTCTTCTGCCAGGAACGGCAGCCGCATCAGCAGGGACAGCGCCTCGCGCGGGTCATCGCCCTCGAGTTGCCGCACGCGCAGCTCGAGCGACTCGAGGCGGCGGCGGTAGCTGCTGCGGGTCTCGGTCTCCACGAGCTCACGCAGCCGCTTGCGCGCGCGCTGCAGGGCGACCTCGACGCCGACGTCCAGCACCGGGGGCTTCCAGCCCACGAACAGCAGGCGGCGCAGCGACTCCGCGCGCTCCGGCGTGCCCTCCAGCTCGACGTCGAGCAGCGTGAAGGCCGCGTTGCGGTTGCGCCATCGGGTGTTGCCGCGCGGCGCGCGGTCGCGCGTGCGCATCTGCATCATCCAGCGCTGGTCGACGGTCGGTCCGACCTGGTCCCGGCTCCAGCGCATCACCTGCTCGGTCGCAGGGCGCAGCCGCGGCAGCTCGATCGGCGCGCGCGGGTCGTCCAGCACCGAGCGCCACGGCACCGGCTGGCCGAGGGCCTCGAGCGCGCTCTGCACCTCGGGCGGCGCCTGCATCGGCGTCGTCCCGGGCTCGGGCCGGAGCGCGCCGAGCCGGCCGAGCTCGGCGAGCCGTGAGACGGCGATCCACCTTTCGGGGCGCGCGCTCGGCGCGGCGCGCCGCAGCGTCTCGTAGCTCTGGATCGCGCCCTGGGCGTCGAGGTCGAGGTTCTCCTGCAGCCAGGCCTCGTGCACCGCGACGGCGCCGCGGTTGCGGCTGCGGACCTGCTGCGCGCGGCCGCTCTGCGCCGTCACGAAGTCCGCGCCCAGAGCGGCGAGCGTCAGCAGGAACAGCAGCGCGCGGCTCACTCTTCCTCCAGCAGCTGCGACTCGAACCGGTAGCCGAGCCCGTGCACCGTCACCACGTGCACCGGGTTCTCGACGTCGGTCTCGAGCTTCTTGCGAAGCCTCGCGATGTGGTTGTCGACCGTGCGCGTCGTCGGCAGGTGCACGTAGCCCCAGACCTTGCGGAGCAGGTCCTGGCGGCTCACGACCTCGCCGCGGTGCTCGATCAGCATGCGCAGGATCTCCGCTTCGTAGCGGGAGAGTTGCAACTCGGTGTCGTCGCGCGTCACCGAGAAGCGCCGCCAGTCGACGGTCAGGTTCGAGAACTTCATCACGCCCGCGACCGACGAGTCCTTGCCGGCGCCCGCCTTGGCGCCGCTCTTGGTGCGACGCAGGACCGCGCGGAGGCGCGCGAGCAGCTCGCTGAGGCCGAACGGCTTGGTCAGGTAGTCGTCGGCGCCGAGCTCGAGGCCCTGCACCTTGTCGCGGTCCTGGCCCTTGGCCGAGATGATGATGATCGGCGTCTCGTGGCCGGTGTCGCGCAGGTGCTTGAGCACCTCGAGGCCGGGCATCTCGGGCAGCATCAGGTCCAGCAGGACGAGGCTCGCCTGGCCCTCGCGAGCCTTGCGCAGACCTTCTCGTCCGTCCGCGGCGACGCTGACGGTGTAGCCCTCGAGCTCGAGGTTGTGCTGCAGGCCGGCGCGCAGGTCGGGTTCGTCCTCGATGACGAGGATCTGGGTGTCGGTCAACGTGCTCAAGGTCTGGGTTCCTGTGGGGGCGTTGGGTCGTTCGGGTCGGGCGCGGCCCCGAGGGGCCCGGTCCGGTCGGTCGCGGCTGCATCCCGCCCCGACAACGGCAGCGTCAACCTCATGATCGTACCACCGCCGCGTCGCGGGAGCGCCTGGATCTCGCCGCCGTGCGCCCTCGCGAAGTGCTGCACGATGCCCAGTCCGAGGCCCGCGCCGCGGACCTCGCCGCTGTTGCTGCCGCGGTAGAAGCCGTCGAAGACCTGTGCCAGCTCTCCCTCGGGGATGCCGCGGCCGCGGTCCCGCACCTCGATCACCGCGCAGCCGTCCGCTTCTTCGAGCACCAACTCGACTTCGTGCTCGCCCGGCCCGCCCGGACCGTACTTGGCGGCGTTCTCGAGCAGGTTGACGATCGCTCCTTCGAGGCCGGCCTGATCGCAGCTGACGGTGATGCCGAGCGGCAGGCTGTCGTCGAGCAGCACGCCCTTGGCCTCGAGGTGCGGGCCGTAGGCGTAGGCGGTCGCGCGCAGGAGCTCGCCGATGTCGTGGGGCTCGGCCGTGTAGCTGAGCGTCCCGGCCTGCTGCCGGGAGAAGTCCAGGATGCGCTGGATCAGCGTGGTGAGCCGCTCGGACTCACGGGCGATGATCGTGCCGAACTCGGCGGTCTGGGCCGCGTCGCGCGCGCGCCGCATGCCGAGCGTCTCGCCGTACATCCGGATCAGCGCGAGCGGCGTCTTGAGCTCGTGCGAGACGCGCGACACCAGGTCGATCTTCATCGCCGCGAGCTCGCCCTCGCGGCTCACCGACCGCCAGGACCAGAGCGCGCCGCCGAGCGCCGTCAGGAACAGCGCCAGCACGAGCACGGTGCGCTTGGTCGACGCAGACTCCGCCTCAGCCATCATGCGAGCCGGGTCCGAGGGGTAGGCGCGCAGCGTCAGCCCGGCGGCCATCACGGCAGGCGCGACGAAGTCCGGCGGCAGGTCGGTCGGCCGCGCGACCAGCGCGCCGCCGTCGGGCACGGTCGCGCCGAGCACGAAGTTGCCGTCGGCGCGCACGAACGGCTCCAGCGCGGGCTCGAGCAGCGCGGCGAGGTCGAAGTTGACGGCGACGAACGTGCCCCGGAAGTCGGCGCGCTCGTCTTCGCCGGCGGGGCGGACGGCGAGCAGCGACAGGTAGTCTTCGAACCGCGCGATCAGCCGCTCCTCCTGGACGACTTCCGGGTTCGCAGGCGCGAGCATGCGCTGCAGCCGCGTGCGGAGCTGGCCCTTCTGCCAGAGCTCGAACTCGCCGGCGAACTCGCGCGTCAGCATGCGCTGCTCGTTCTCGACGAGGTAGCGGTCAACGTCCGCGCGCCGCGGGTCCGTCGTGTCGAAGGTCTGGGCGAGGCGGTTGGCGACGGCCGCGCTCAACCCGTCCGCGACCACGCCGTAGTCGTTCTGCGCGATCGCGCGGATCAGCTCGAGGCGCTCCTCGGGGCCGCCTAGCTCGGCCGCAGCGCTCTCCGCCACCAGCCGGAACGGCAGCATCTCGCGGAACTGGCGCGAGTAGCCCTGGAAGGCCGCGGTCGCCTCGATCACGGCGCGGAACTGCGTCAGCGCCTCGACCTCTTCGCCGCTCGCGCGGAGCAGTGCCGCCAGACGGAACCGCGCGTGCACCTCGGCTTCGCGAAGGTTGCTGATCGCGTAGCTGCCGCTGTCGTCGCCTGGCAGCACCTCCTCGGTCTCTGCCAGGAACCCCCGCAGCAGGTCGACAGCGGCTGCGTAGTGGCGGTTGGCGATCAGCACCTCGGCCTTGGCGAGGTCGGTGAAGCGGGAGCGCTCGCCGGTTTGCGAGGTTCCGGACGTCTCGGGCTCCCGCGCCAGCGGCAGGCTGTAGGTGTAGAGCGGCAGCGAGGGCCACTGCACGTCGCCGCGTTCGTCGAGCAGCAGCACGTCGAGGACTGCGTCGACGCCGGCCTCCTCGC
>JBERSB010000284.1:0-9293 GCA_041236755.1 Luminiphilus sp.
TGGGCCACGCGTGCACGATCTGGCCCTGCGTGTCCACGAGCCGGATCTGGGATGTTCCGGTCGGAGCGGAGAAGAGCCGCAGTCCCCGCTGCGCCTCTGGTGGGGTCTGGGCTGCTGCCAAAGCGCAGAGAAATACGGAGACGGCGGCGAGGTGGTGCACGTGCGCACCATAGCAACGCGGTTGCGTGCTTGCACAAGCCACGCCCGCGGAGCCAGCGTGCCTATACGGCTTTACAGAAATAATTTATGGGAGCCCGCAAATGTGGCTGCCGCCGTCTCCGGAGCCGCACGGTCGGCCCGCGGCCGTGCACGCGGCGTGCCCGACGTGGCGGGGCCGCCGTGACGATTCCGCCCACGGCTGGCGTTCACGCTGGCCTTGGAAAGTCGGTGGGCTGAGCATCCGCCCTTCGTTGCACCTGTCCCTCATGCGATCCCTGCTGACGATCTTGGCTCTCACGGCGGCGGCGTCGGCCCAGCAAGCCAGCGCTCCGACCTTCACCCAGCACATCGCGCCGCTCGTCTACGAGAGCTGCACGCGCTGCCACCGCCCTGGCGAGGCCGGCCCGTTCCCCCTCATCACCTACCGCGACGTGAAGAAGCGCGCGGCCAACCTGCTGGCGGTGATGGAGGAGCGGTTCATGCCGCCGTGGCACCCAGCTCCCGGCTACGGCCACTTCCGCGGCGAGCTGCGGCTCTCCGACGAGCAGCTCGCGACCTTCCGCGCGTGGGTGGAGGCGGGCAAGCCGGAGGGGCCGGCGGCCGCGATGCCTGCGCTGCCCGACTTCCCACAGGGCTGGCAGCTCGGCGAGCCCGACGTGGTGCTGAAGACGTCGGGAGCGTTCCCGGTGCCGGCCGACGGGCGCGACATCTACCGCAACTTCTCGCTGCCGCTCGACCTGCCCGAGGACCGCTGGCTGACGGCCATCGAGGTGCGGCCGGGCGACCGCGAGGTGCTCCACCACGTGCTGGTGTTCCTGGACGAGGGCCAGCGCGGCCGCAGCGCCGAAGGCCGCGACGGGCGGCCCGGCTACCGCGGCCGGGGGGCTGCGCGCGCGACCCTGGTCGGGGGATGGGCCGTGGGCGGGCAGCCGGAGCACCTGCCGCTCGGCCTCGGGATCCGGATCCCCAAGGGCAGCGACCTGACGCTTCAGAGCCACCTGCACCCGGTCGGGAGGGCGACCGAGGAGCAAACCACGGTCGGCCTCTACTTCGCGAAGGAGCCGCCGCAGCGCACCGTCGTCAGCGTGCAGCTGCCGGCGTTCTTCGGCTTCATGGCGGGGATCGACATCCCGGCCGGCGACCAGGACTGGGTGCTCGAGGACCAGTTCGAGCTGCCGTGCGACGTCGAGGCCCTCACCGTCGGCGGGCACGCCCACATGCTGTGCCGCTCGATGAAGATGCGCGCGGTGCTGCCCGACGGCGAGGAGGTGCCGCTGCTGCACATCCCCGACTGGGACTTCGACTGGCAGAGCCGCTACACGTTTTCGAGCGCGGTCCGGCTGCCCAAGGGCGCCGTCGTGCACAGCGAGCTGCGCTACGACAACAGCGAGCAGAACCCCGACAACCCCAACGTGCCGCCCAAGCGGGTGCGCTGGGGACGCGAGACGACCGACGAGATGGGCAGCGTGACGCTGCTGGTGACGCCGGTCGACCAGGGCGACCTGCCGGCGCTGCAGGCCGCGGTCCGGCGCCAGCCGCGGCGTGGCGTGCAGAGCATGGTCGCGCGCCAGGTCGAGCTGCGCTTCCCGAGCCTCGACAAGGACGGCGACGGCAAGCTGAGCAGGCGCGAAGTGCCCCGCAGTCTCAGCCGCTTCTTCGACCGGCTCGACAAGGACGGCGACGGTGCGCTGACGCTCCAGGAAGCGCGTGGCCTCTCCGAGCTGCGGCGACGCTGAGGTAGCCCTCGAGACAGCCCGGCGGAGGCCGAGCTGATCGCGTGCGGACCGCTACAGACGCGCGCTGCGCGAGCACCAAGCGCTGCTTCCGCAGCAGCGCATGAGACTTCTGGGCGATAGCATGGCGCGTTCGGCCGACCCCGCCGTGCGCCTCCCGCAGCGCCGAAAAGCGCTATCATGCCGGGATGAGCCCAATCCATGTTCTACTCGGCACTGCAGTGAGCGCCGCCGCGCTGCTGGGGCAGTCCGTAAGCTTCACGCCGCAGCAGATTGTCACCGCGAACGCGAGCGGCGCGTTCAGCGTCGCGGTGGCGGATCTCGACGGCGACAATGACCTCGATGTGATCTCCGCGTCGGAATACGACGGAAAGATTGCCTGGTACCCGAACATCGGCAGCGCGACCTACGGCCCAGAGCGCGTGCTGACCGGCCCCGGAGCCGGCGCGAGCGGTGCGCGTTGCGTCTTCGCTGCGGATCTCGACGGCGACAATGACATCGACGTGCTGTCGGCGTCCTTCAACGACGACAAGATCGCCTGGTACGAAAACCTCGGCGGCGGTGTCTTCGGTGTTCAGCAAGTAATCCACGACGCCGCCGACGGAGCATGGAGCGTCTACGCAGCGGATCTCGACGGCGACAACGACCTCGACGTCCTGTCGGCGTCTACCTATGACGACACGGTCGCGTGGTACGAGAACCTCGGCGGCGGCACGTTCGGCTCCAAGCAGGTGATCTCGACGTCGGCGGACTTCTGCACGGACGTACGCGCCGCAGACCTCGACGGGGACAACGACCTGGACGTGCTCAGCGCCTCCTCGTACGACGACACGGTCGGGTGGTACGAGAACCTCGGCGGCGGCGTCTTCGGCGCGAGGCAAGCGATTACGACGAACGCCTACTTCGCGAGGACGACCTTCGTGGCGGACCTGGACGACGACGGCGACGAGGACGTGCTGTCCGCGTCGCAGTTCGACAACAAGATCGCGTGGTACGAGAACCTCGGCGGCGGCGTGTTCGGCGCAGAGCAGATCATAACGTCCTCTGCCCTCGGTGCTTGGAGCGTATTCGCTGCGGACGTGGACGACGACGGGGACCTCGACGTGCTGTCCGCGTCCGGGGGTGATGCGACCATCGCGTGGTATGCCAACGACGGCTTGGGCGGCTTCGGCCCCCAGCAGGTCCTGAGCACTTCGGCGCTCGCTGCCCGCTGTGTCTACGCGGCCGACCTGGACGACGACGGCGACATGGACGTGCTGTCCGCGTCACGGTCCAACCACACGGTCGCCAAGTACAAGAACCTGCAAGTGCACGTCGTGCCGGCGACCGCGACTGCCTACGGCACCGGATGCGGCGACCCGGCCATGGTGTTCACGCCGACCTCGAATGCAGTGATCGGCCAGTCGCTGTCGGGCCAGGTGGTCAACACGCCGACGGCGGCGTGCGCAGTGGCCTTCGGGTCGAGCAACACGTTCATGCCAGGGTTCGGCGCGTTGCCGTTCGGCCTCGGTAGCTACGGGATGGAGGGCTGCATGCTCTACCAGTCGTCGGACGTCCTGGTGCTGCCGACGACCACGGCGGGAGTCCCGATCACGGCGAGCTTCTCGCTCCCGGTGCCGGCCAACCCGCTGCTCGTCTGCCAGCACATCTACTTCCAGGCGTTCAGCTTCGCTCCGGGCGTGAACCCTCGCGGCGCCGTCGCTTCGAACGGCATCGACTTCCTGATCGGGAACCAGTGAGCCGGTCACGCCGGGGAAGTGTGGACCGGCGCGCCACGGAGCGCGGGGCGCGTCTCCCGAGCGCCGGCGCGCTCACGCCGTGAGGCTGCGCAGGCTCGCCGTCAACGTAGAGACGCACTCGGCGAGCGCAGCCTGCAGCCAATGGCCTGCGGTCAGCCAGCCGAGTGTGACCACCAGCGTGACAACTGCGAGCTCGACCGACTCGGACCCGCTCTCTGCGCGCAAGAGACCTCGGCCCTCGGCGTCGCGGGCTGGCTGCTGCGGTTGCTTTCCTGTCGGCACCCAGCCGTCATCGAGAATCTCGCCGAGGCGGCCGTAGCGCGGCCGTCACGGTCCCTTGGCAAAGGGCCTTCTAGGCGCAGCTCGGGCGGCGACGAGCCCGAAGGACTGGCATTCCTCGCCGTTTGTCGCGCCAAGTTTCTCGTGGTCCTGGCGCAGTCGTGCCGGGGCATCACGGCACCACTGGTATCTCGTCTGCCGTGCCCTGGCGGGACGGTGGCCTCCCGCACCGCGGCGACAGGTTGGCGCGTGCGAAGAAGCTGGGGCCAACGCAAAAGCGGCCGCAGAGCACGAGGCTCCACGACCGCTTTGCGAATGGGGTAAGCCGCTTCTTAGAAGGTGGCTTGGTTCAGCTGGTCGATCGTGTCGGAGGTCTTCTGCTTGACCGCGTCCTGCAGGTCGTCCGTGCCGGCGACCGCGCCGCCCGCGATGACGACGGCGGTGACGCCGAACTCGACAGACTCAGCGCCGCGCTCGTCGCGGATGAAGTTCATGATCCAGTTGCTCATAAGATTTCTCTTGGGGATAAGGGAGAGGATGAAACGGAGAGGAAACAACTAGGCAGCCCGTTGCTGCCCGGAAGGTGGTTTGCCCATCTTTTGGGCGGTCGAGTCGGTGGGACTTCTAGTAGGTGGCTTCGCCGAGTTGGGTGACCGTGTCGGCGGTCTTCTGCTTGACCGCGTCCTGCAGGTCGTCCGTGCCCGCGACCGCGCCGCCAGCGATGACGACGGCCGTCACGCCGAACTCGACAGACTCGGCGCCGCGCTCGTCGCGGAGGAAGTTCATGATCCAGTTGCTCATGGGAGGTGTTCTCGAGAGGGTGGAGAGGGAGAGGAAGCCGCGAGGAAGATTACCCTACGCACTAGGTATTAGAGCAGGAGTTCTCTCCTCAGCAAGCCCCGGAAAAGCCGAAGCTTCGAAAATCTTAAGTCGTTGTGATGCATCGGGTTGAGAGTCAGGTCCAGGCTTGACCGCGCGATCCCCGTCTCAACGGGTGAAGCGGCCTCGGGCCGCACGCGCCAGCTCCAGATTCTGCTCCACGGCTGCGCTGGGGAGCACCCTTGCCCACAGGCGGCGAGCTGTCTGCTCGGACTCGAGGTCTCCTGCGAGCGCGTTGACGAGCGCCAGGTTCCCGATGTAGTCGGCGTCGCGCGCGTCCGCGCTGTGGGCCGCCTCGAAGTCGCGCGTCGCGCGCTCGAGGTCGCCGAGCAGGAGGTGGCACAGTCCCCGGTTGTTGAGCAGCAGCGCCTGATCAGGCAGGACCTCCAGGCCGCGCGACAAGACGCCGACGGCGTCCTGGAAGCGGCCCGACTTCACCAGGAGTTCGGCTGACTCCGAGTAGGACTCCAGCGCCTCGGGATGCTCCAGGAGCATCTTGCGTGCGACCTGGCCTGCGCCTGCCGTGTCTCCCTTCGTGGCGAGCACCCGCACCGTCATCTGCAGCGTGCGAACGGAGGTCGGCTTCAGCTCGCCGCCCTGGAACCAGTCGTCCTCGGCTCCCAGTCCTGCCGCACAACTTGCGAGGCACAGCGCCAGGAACGGAGTGACTGCGAACTCAACTACACGCATGCGAAGCCTCAGCGGCCCAGCGCGGAAGAGAGCGAGCGCGTGGGGGTCATCGGGCGCTGCTCGAACTCCTGGAGCCGCGCTGCCACGTCCTTGGCGACGGCGCCTGCCCCGTTGGCGTGGCCGACCTTGACGCGGACTTGGCCGTCCGCGAACCCGAGCTTCTGCACCAGGGCCTGCACAGACGCGAGCCGCGCCGCGCCGAGCGCCGCGGGGACGCAGGCGCCGGGGGCGAGGCGGATGTCGCGCGGCTCGAAGCGGGCTGCGTCCGTCATCGCGGAGAGCGCGCGTTGCCCCACCGTCGTGAGCTCGGACGTGCCGGCTGCGAAGTGATAGGCGTAGAGCGCGGACTCGCGGGTCAGCGCAGCAGTGTGCTGGCGCGCGAACGGCAAGGAGGCCAGCAAGCGGTCCAACTCTCGGTCCGTCATGGAGGCCGGCACGGCCTCGCTCTCATCCTGCACGGCCGCGCTCTGCTCGGGCGGGGCTTCGACTTGCGCGTGCGGGGTCTCGACTTGCGCGGGCGGGGCTTCGCTCTCCTCGGGCGCGGACGCGCACGCAACAGCGGCGAGCAGGATCCCGCTGAGGAGGATGGCGAGGCGGGGTCGGTGTCCGGCGCGGGGAGAGGTTGCGGTCATCGCGTAGTCCATGTCGTCGTTCGTGTTATCCAGCGTTCGCTTCCTGCAGCGCCGCGAGGACGAGCGCGAGCAGCGGCCCCAAGACGAGCAAGAGGGTGGCGGGCAGCATGCACGCCGCCAACGGGATGAGCATCTTCACCGAGCTCCGGTGGGCGCGCTCTTCCATGTCCTGCATCGCGTCGTGCACCAAGGTGTCGACCCCCAACTTGATGCTCTCCGACAGCTCCGAGCCGAACTGCTCGGCCTGGTCCAGGACCTGCCCGATCCCCGCGAAGCTCGCCAGACCTGTTCTCTCGGAGGCCTCGTCCAACGCGGAGCGCCACGTCTTACCGAGCCGGATCTCGAGGTCGACGCGGCGGAACTCTTCGCCGAGCGGGTCGCTCGCGAGGTTCAGTCCATCTGCGACCTTCTGCCACGCTGCGTGCAGGCCGAGGCCACCCTCGACGCCGATGCAGAGGAGCTCCATGGCCGCCGGCATGCTCGCGGCTCGCTTGCTCAGCAGCCGCGAACTCTGCTCGTTGAGCCACGCGCGTGAGAACGCCCTCGCGAGGAGCGCGCCGCCGCACGCCCACGCAGCTGCG
Source organism: Luminiphilus sp. (assembly GCA_041236755.1). Classification (GTDB taxonomy): domain Bacteria; phylum Planctomycetota; class UBA1135; order UBA1135; family UBA2386. Next base: position 6,693 of record JBERSB010000284.1, read on the forward strand.
ACAACGGCGCCGCGGTCGCCGGCGAGGAGCAGGCCCGCGAACGCGCCCGCCAGGACCGCAGCCGCAGACACGAGGCTGAACTTGAGGCGTTGCGGCGCCGTACGCAGCCCCGCCAGCTCGAGGCGCCGGCGGCGATCTGCCAGATAGCCCGCGACGCCCTGGCCGGAGACAGGTCGCCAGAGCCGCCGCTCGGGCCGCGCGCCGGCTGCGTGCGCCATCTGCTCCAGCAGACCGACGCCCGCGACGACGCAGAACGTCGCGCCGGCGGCGATAAAGGCCGGGTTCTCGAGGACACTCACCGTGCACCTCCCTGGGCTTCGGCGCCGGTCTCCAGTCGCGCCATCCTCTGGATCGACCCGAGGCCCAAGAACAGCAGCGCCGCTGCGATCGCGATCAAGAAGTTGCCCCCCGCAGTCCCGAAGAGGTAGTCGGCGTAGCCGTCGAGCGCCTGGCTGAGCAGGGTCACGGCGACGATCGGCAGCAGCACCAGCGCGGTCGAGGCTGCGCGGCTGTAGGCGACGATCGCGCGCGCTCTACGCCGCACGCGGCTGCGCTCCAGCAGCGCCCGGCTCAGTCTGGCGGACGTCGCGACGAGGTTGCCCCCGACCTCCTGGTTCATGGCGATCGCCATACCGAAGGCCCGGAACTCGGGCTTGCCGACCTTGGCCATGCTGCGGACCACCGCCGCAGCGAGGTCGTCGCCGATGCGCTCGGCCGGGAGGATCTCGCCGAGGACGATCCGCACGCGGCCTTCGGCCTCGGCGGCTGCCGCACGCAGCGCTTCCAGGAGCGGGAGCCCCGCGCGCAGCGCGCGGTTGGTGGTCTCGATGACGGCGAGCCACTGCTCCTCTTCCCGCCGTTCTTGCCGCTCCGCGATCATCGCGCGGATGTACTTGGTGATGCCGTAGCCTGCGACCACGAGCGCGACCGCGATCCACGGCTTGCCGTAGTCCCGCCACGCCACGTAGGCGCCCGCGAGGCACAAGAGGAGCGGCAGCGTCGCGGTGAGACCGCCTCGCGAAGAGCGCGCGCTGGACGGTTTGCCGCCGGCGGATGCTGCCGAGGAGCGCGCCACGTAGTAGAGCGCGACGGCGCCCGCGACGGCAGGCGGCAGGACTCGGTCCCAGTCCACGGTCATCTCAGCGCGCGCCTCCGAGCCGGCCCGGCTCGAACATCGAGGTGTCGAGGGCGACTCCTCGGTTGGCGAGGAGATCGCCGAACGCAGGCTTCTCGCCGGTGGCGAAGTAGCCGACGCCGCCGTCGGCGTGCGGATCGCACCGGTGGAGAACCTGGACCTGCAGTTCGCTGCCCTGACGCCTCAGTTGCCCGATCTCGCCGACCACGCGGCGGCCGTCGGGGAGACGCTCGAGGTGGACCACCACCTGCACCGCGTCGGCGACGTAGCTGCGGAGTGCTGCGACGGGGACCTCGAACCCGCTCATCAGGAGCATGGACTCGAGCCGCGTCAGCGCCTGCTGGGCGCTGCTCGCGTGCAGCGTCGTCATCGAGCCGTCGTGGCCCGTGTTCATCGCCTGCAGCATGTCGAAGGCCTCGGCGCCGCGGCACTCTCCTACCAGGATGCGGTCCGGGCGCATCCGGAGCGCGTTGCGCAGCAGGTCGCGCACCGTGACCACCCCGACGCCTTCGAGGTTCGGTGGGCGCGTCTCGAGGCGGACGAGGTAGGGGTTCCTCAGGCGCAGTTCGGCTGCGTCTTCGATCGTGATGACCTGCTCGTGCTGCCCGATGGCCGACGAAACGGCGTTGAGCAGCGTCGTCTTGCCGGCGCCCGCTCCGCCCGAGAACAGGATGTTCAGGCGGCCTCGCACGCAGTCCTGGAGCAGCTGCGCCATCTCCTCTGTCAGGGAGCCGAGCGCGACGAGGCCTTCGAGCGTCAGCGGTTGCTCAGGGAAACGGCGGATAGAGAGCTGCGGCCCGTCGAGAGCGAGCGGCGGGATGATGACGTTGACGCGCGAGCCGTCGGGGAGGCGGGCGTCCACCATCGGGCTGCGCTCGTCGACCAGGCGGCCGACCCTGCGGACGATCCGCTGGATGACCTGCATCAGGTGCGCCCGGTCGCGGAACTGCGCCGAAGACGGCCCGAGCCGGCCGGCGCGCTCCACCATCACGCGATCCGGCGCATTGACGAGGATGTCGGTGGTCTCGGGATCCGCGAGCAGCGGCTCCAGCGGGCCGAGCCGGAAGGTGTCGTCGAGCACGCTGTCGACCAAGACCTCGACACTCGCAGGGTCGAGGTCACGGTCCGCGGCCTTGGCCATCTTCTCGAGCCGCGTCCGGCATTCGGTCTCGAGCTTGTCGCCTTCCAACCGCTCCGCCGACGCGACGTCCATGGTCGCGACGAGCTGCTGGTGCAGGCTGCGCCGCAAGTTCAGCAGTCGCTCCGCGTCCCCGTTCCTGGCCGGGTCGCTCACTTGCGATCCTCTCGGGAAACCTCCCCCGAAGCAGGCGGACCCGAAGCAGGCAGTCCCGATTCCAGCGGAAGCTCGGGGAGCTCCTCGGCTGCTGCCTGCTTGGGGTCGTCGCTACGCTGCCAGGCGCCGGGCCCTTGCAGGCCCGCGAGACCGATCTCCGCGAGGCGCTGGG
>JBERSB010000285.1:0-3529 GCA_041236755.1 Luminiphilus sp.
GCAGACTCTGCAGCGGACTCGCGCTGCGCGTCGACCTGCACGTCCGGCGCAGCGGCCACCGCGTCTGGCGCAGTAGCCACCACCTCCGGCTCGGCGGCGGCGTCGCCGCCCCACGCGCTGACCCACACGGTGATCGCGAGCAGCGCGGCCGCCGAGAGGAGCGTCGCGACGAGCGGCCGGATCGGCCGCGGCCCGCGCTGCGCCTTCAAGGCACCTGTCGCCTCCTGCGCGAGCCGCGCCATGACGCGGCCCGTGACGTCCAGATCGGCCACGGGCTGCCGCAGCGCCTCGCGGACGTCGGCCACCGTCGCTTCGTAGTCTTCGAGCTGCTGGCGGAGCTGCGGGTTGACGCGCAGCTCGGCCTCGAAGCGCGCGCGGTCGCGCGCGCTCATGCACCCGTCGACCCAGTCGCAGATGCGGTCGTCGACGTCGGGCACTCCTTGCAGGGGATCCCGGTCGTCGGCGGCGCCGACGTCTTCGCGGGTCATGGTCGGAACTCCTTCAGCTTCTGCTGCAGCAACAGCCGCCCTCGGTGGATGCGCGAGCGCACGGTGCCGGGCGCGAGGTCGAGCGCCTCGGCGATCTCCTCGTAGGACAGCGACTCCATGTCCCGCAGGATCACGGCCTCGCGGTACTCGTCGGGCAGCTCGTGCACGCAGCGGCGCACCTCGGCGAGGAACTCGCCTCTGTGCACGTTGTCGGCGGGGTCGTGCTCGCGGCCCTCAGGGGTCAAGTAGAGGTCGTCGGTGCCCTGGACCGGCGCGTCGATCGACAGCGTGCGTCGGTCGCGCTTCTGGGCCTTGCGGCGGCGGTGCTCACTGATCGCGACGTTCATCGAGATCCGGTGCAGCCAGGCCGCGAAGCGGACCTCGCCGTCGAACGACGAGAGCCCCCTGTAGACGCGCAGGAACACCTCCTGCGCGAGGTCCTCTGCCGTGCCGCGGTCGCAACGAAGGACCGCCCCCATCACCCGCAGCACCCTGCCCTGGAACATCTCGACCAGCTCTCCGAACGCGTGCGGATCGCCGCGTTGCGCCCGCAGCATCGGCTCTTTGGCAGGGTCCCCTTCGTCACCGTCGCCGGACCCTGAAGGATCGCCCGCCGGAGCCGGTTGCTTGGAGCCGTGTGGGCGAGCATCGACGAGCAGACGCCGTCCCGGGCGGTCGGTTCCCTCTGGCGCGGCGTTTTTGTCGGCGGTCACGACCTCGGCACGATAGCGGGCCAGGGTCCGCCCGGCGACGGAGCAGGCCTCCCACCTGGACAACCCGGCCCCCGCGGGCGCAAGATCTGGCCATGGCCAAGCACCTGTTCACCTTCCCCTGTCCTTGCTGCGACAAGATGGTCGAGGTGGACACCCGATCGGGCAAGGCGCGGGCGGTGCGCGCCGACGAGGGCAGCGGCGGCAAGAACCTCGACGACCTGCTGTCGGCGCACAAGCACGAGAGCCAGCGGCTGGACGACCTGTTCTCGTCGGCCCAGGACTCCGAGCAGCGCGGCGCCGACGACCGCGAGGCGAAGCTCGAGCGGGCGCGTGACGAGGCCCGCAAGAACCCGGACGAGAAGCCGCGCAACCCGTTCGACCTCGACTAGCCGAGGGGTTCTGGCAGAGAGGACTCGCCTGGAGACCTAGCCGAGCCCGAGCAGCAGGCCGACTTGGTAGACCGCCACGGCAGCGAGCCACGCCAGCGCCGTCATGTAGCCGAACACGAAGCCCGGCCAGCGCCACGAGTGGGTCTCGCGCCGGATCGCGGCCAGCGTCGCCGCGCACTGGCTGCACAGCGCGAAGAAGACCATCACCGCGACGGCGATCAGGCCGTTGATCGACGGACGGCCGTCGGGACCCTTGGCGGTGCGCAGCGCGTCCCGCAGGCGCGGGTCCGGCTCGTCGGGGTCGGCCTCGACGTCGCCGAGGCTGTAGAGCGTGCCGAGCGTCGGGATGACCAGCTCGCGCGCCGGGAACGCCGCCAGCACGCCGACGGTCATCCGCCAGTCGAACCCCGCGGGCGCGAACACCGGCTGCACCGCGCGCCCCATCGACGCGAGGTAGCTGTTCTCCAGGTGCGCCGCCGACGCGCGGGCTTCGACGGCCGCGAGCTGCTGCTCGAGCGCGTCGCCGCCGGCCGCCTCGACCTGCTGCCGCTCGCGCGCGAAGCGCTGTTCGATCTCGTCCGAACGCGGGAAGTACGCGAGCGCCCAGACCACGATGGTCGCGACGAAGATGACCGAGCCCGCGGTCTTCAAGAAGCTCTTCACGGCGAACCACGTGTGCATCCCGACCATCTTGAGCTGCGGCCGCTGGTAGACGGGCAGCTCCATGGCGAGCATCGACTCGCCGCCCTTGAGCGTCGTGCGACGCAGGACCAGCGAGACCAGCACCGCGGTGACGATCCCGATCGCGTAGAGCGCGAACAGCATCAGCCCCGCCTGGTAGGCCGGGAAGAACGCGGCCAGCAGCACGACGTAGACCGGCAGCCGCGCCGAACAGGACATCAAGGGCGCGACGGCGATCGTCGCGAGGCGGTCGCGCTCGTCGCCGAGGATGCGGCTCGCGGCGATGCCCGGGATCGCACACGCGAAGCTGCTGGCGAGCGGCAGGAAGCTCTTGCCCGAGAGGCCGAAGCCGCGCAGCGCGCGGTCGAGCAGGAACACCGCGCGCGCCATGTAGCCCGTGCCCTCGACGGCCGTGATGAACGCGATCAACAGCGCGATCTGCGGCACGAAGATCAGCGAGCTGCCGACGCCGTTGATCAGGCCGTCGACCACGAAGCTGCGCAGCGCGCCCGAAGGCGTCACCGCTTCGGCACCTCGGGTGACCCAGTCCTGGGCCGATTCGATCCAGCCCATGAACGGGTCTGCGACCGTGAACACCAGCTGGAACATCAACACCCCCACGGCGCCGAGCGCCGCCGGGCCGAGCACCGGGTGCAGGAACAGGCGGTCGAGCCGGTCGGTGCGCGACCGCGCGACCGTGCGCGGCGCGTCGGCGCCGTGCCCCACCGGCGCGCCGCCGGACGGCGCCGCCTCGAGCGGCGCGTCCACCCGCCGCTGCCGCAGCGCGTCTACGCCCGCGCCGCTCGCGCCGTCGACGACCACCAGCGGCAGGCCGACCGCGCGCTCCAGCTGGCCGACGTCGATCGGGAAGCCCTCGGCGCGGGCGACGTCCGTCTTGGTCACGGCGACCACGATCGGCAGACCGAGCCCACGCACCTGCTGCAGCAGCTGCAGCTCGATGGCGAGCTTCGCGGCGTCGAGCACGAAGCAGATCAACTCGGGGCCGCGCGCCGGGTCGCGCAGGTGCGCGATCGCCACCTGCTCGTCCTTGCTCTGGGGCTGCAGCGAGGACACGCCCGGGAGGTCGACGACCTCCAGCCGGGTCTCGCCGACCTGCACCGAGGACTCGACGCTCTCGACCGACGTGCCGGGGAAGTTGACGGGCCGCTGCAGGCTGCCCGTGAGGTGCATCAGCAGCGAGGTCTTTCCCGAGTTGGCGCGGCCGAACAGGGCCACGCGGCGCGCGACAGGCGCGGCG
>JBERSB010000286.1:0-2880 GCA_041236755.1 Luminiphilus sp.
GCCTAGGGCCGGGCTCGTAGCCACGTCGTAGAGGCTCTGCACCTGCGCGTCCGAGAACGGCTCCGACCAGATCACGACGTCGTCGACGTCGCCGGGGAAGAACTGGATGGTCGACGGGAAGTTCGCGGACCTGCCGACGACGACGTCGCCGATGCCGGTGTTGATGACCCTGGTGCCGGAGTTGCTGTAGGCGAACGCGCCGTCGACGAACAGGCGGACGTCGCCGAGGATCGTGCCGCCCGCGGGCAGCACGGCGGTCAGCATGTGCCACTGGCCGTCGTTGAGGTTGGACGCGCCCGAGCCGATGGTGCGGCCCGCGCCGACGCCGAGCTCGAAGACACCGCCGTTCTGTACGTCGATGTCCATGTCCCACTTGCTGCCGAAGCCGTTGGTGCCGAGCGTCAGCGGCGTGACGATTCCGGACTGCGCCGTGGTCTTCGCCCACACCGACACCGTGCGCTCCTGCGCGCCGCTGAGCGGGGAGGACCCCGCGAGGACCTCGTCGCCGGACGCGCCGCCGAGCGCGACCGCCTGGCCTGACACGCCGGCCGTGGCGGCCACGTTGCCGAACGGCGCGCCGTTGTTGACGACCCCCGTCGAGCCCGCATTGGCGAACGCGCTGCCGGTGAGCTGGTCGAAGTCCAGGTCGACCAAGTACTCGGTCAGCGTCGGGTTGTTGCCGTTGTTGAAAGTGCCGTAGGGCGCGAGCTTGCCGGTCGCCTGCGTGACCCACGAGCCGCCGCCGGGCAGCCGCGTCAGCTCGGCGTAGCCGACGGTCTGGTAGCCGAGCATCCGGGTCGTGGCCGGGATGTCGAAGTTGGCGCGGGGTCGGTTGCTGCCGGTCTGCCACAGGCTCCCCGCGGTCAGCTGGACGGGGATCTCCTTCGCGGTCAGCTCGAGCCGACCGGGGTGCACGTCGACCCGCACGTAGTTGATCGGGCTGTGGTTGCCGATCAGCGCCCCGTGCACGACCTGGGTCACGCCGCCGTAGCGCGACAGGGTGAGGTCGTGCACTTCGCCACAGAAGTAGAGGTCGACCTCGTGCGTCGACAGCGTCTGCCACAGCTGCGTTTGGAACTCGGTCGCCCCGTTCAGGTCACGCAGCCCGAGGTTCGAGGAGTTGCGCACCCGGACCGGACGCAGCACCGGCATGTGGCCCTGCACGAGGATCCACTCGACGCTCGGGTCCGCGCGCCCCGCGGCGAGCACGCCGTCCAGCCAGGTCAGCTGGTCGTCGGCTGCCGTGCCGGGCAGGCCGTCGTCGACGGTCGGCAACACGCTGCCGTTGGGGCCGAGGCTGATGAAGGGGTCGTCCTGGCGGAACTCGTCGAGCATCACCATCAGCACGTTGTTGTGCTGGAACGCATAGGCCGTGTCCTCGTAGACCGTGCCGACGGGGCGGCTCGCGTAGCGCGGCGCGCCCGCCGCGGCGCCCGCGGGCACCTGGGTGAACCAGCGCGCGAAGGCCTGTTTGTAGGTCGGTACCATGCGCGAGCGCGCGCCACCCGCCGCCCAGTTGTTGTCGCCCAGCTCGTGGTCGCCGAGCAGCGCGTGCACCGCCAGCGGCGCGATCGGTGCGCCGAGGCTATGCAGGGCGGCCGACAAGTAGGCGTTGCGCGCCGGGTCGAAGCGGCCGAGCCAGATGTCGTAGTAGTAGTCGGACGCGCGCCCGATCGCGGCCTGGCGTTCGGCGTCGTTGCCCAGCGGCCCGAACACGAAGCGTCCGTCGGAGCTGCGCTCCCAGTGGCCCATGACGAGGTCGCCGGCGACGGTGACGAACTGCGGCTGCTCCAAGGCGAGCTGCGAGACGATCCAGTCGACCGAGTCGTCGTAGTCCGCTGTGCAGCTGTCCCACAATGGGTCGAGCGCGACGAAGCCCGCGGGCAGCGCCGGGTTGTTCGGGAACGCGGAGTCGGGATCGGCCAGCGAACCGATGTCGTTGTTCTGGAAGGCGGGGATCGAGACGAACGACCAGGACTGCGCGTGCACACCAGCGGCGGCAACAGCGGCGACGAGGAGAGGGGCGATGCGTACGACCATGGTGTCCGCTCGGAGCGAGGTGGGGGACGCGGCGCCGCCGCCAGGGCGGCGCGTGGGTTAGACGTCGCCGATCGTCGCGAGCAGGCCGTCGCTCAACGACGCGATGTTCGGGCCGAACGCGCCCGCCGGGTCGATCACGAACCACTGCGCGTAGAGCTCGGCGCCGAGCAGCGCCAGGGTGTTAGGGATCGGCAGCGAGAGGCTCGCCGTGCCCGCGGCGCTGATCGGGGCCAGCGCCGTCGCGCCGGGCTGCTGCGGGTAGAGCGTGCAGCCGTTGCCGAGCGGGATGTCGAAGCGCGCGGTCGAGACCGCGGCGATCCCGAAGCTGTTGGGCAATGCGCTGGCAACGTCGATCGAGAACGTCGTGCCAACGACAGGGGTCGAGGACGCGCTGATTGCAGGGACCAAGCCTGCGGTGCCCGCGCAGCCGGCGCCGATGTTGGCGACGGTCGCCGGCGTGACGGTGTGTAGGCCCGCGCCGGTTGCGACGTCGAAGACCAGCTCGAAGCCGCCGTTGGCGAGCGCGGTCAGGCCTGCAGGGCCGGCCATCCCGGTCGTGCGCCGCCACACGTAGGTGCCGAGCGTCGCCTCGGGTTGGTTCTGGCGGTAGACCTCGAGCAGCTGCTCGAACTGGTTGGCGTTGTAGACGAGGCCAGGCTCGAGGGCCACGTCGTGCAGGCTCTGCACCTGCGCGTCGGACAGCGCCTCGGACCAGATCACCAGGTCTGCAACGTCGCCGGGGAAGAACTGGATGGTCGACGGGAAGTTCGCGGACCTGCCGACGACGACGTCGCCGATGCCGGTGTTGATGACCCTGGTGCCGGAGTTGCTGTAGGCGAA
>JBERSB010000287.1:0-2922 GCA_041236755.1 Luminiphilus sp.
TGACCGACGAGCTCGCCGAGGAGCGGCAGTACTACGGCGTCGACGTGGTCACGCCGGGTGGCAAGGTGCCGATGTTCGGCACGGACGACGCGGCCGAGGTGTTCCACGTCGGCACCAGCTTCGCCGAGGCCAGCGGCATGCAGGCGCTGGCGTTCGCGCTCGGCCGCCCGACGCGGGCGTTCGTCGAACGCGGCGCGAGCGGCGTCTCGCCGATGAAGAAGGCGCTCGCTGCCGTCGAGAACGGGCTGCGGCCCAAGGTCGTCGTCTGGGAGATCGTGGAGCGGGGCACGGTCGCCAAGATCTGGGCCGAGCCGCTCGGGCCGAGGTAGCGTCGATCTGCCACGCAGGGCGCGCGCGCGCGCCGCGTGTGCGTAGGATGCTCGCGATGAAGCTCGCACCTCTCGCGCTGTCCCTTGCAGCAGCCGCGGCGACGGCGTCCGCGCAGCGGCCGCTGCAGCCGATCGACATGTTCCGGCTCGACTTCCTGATGACCATGGGGGCCGAGGACCCGGTCGCGTGGCTCGATGGCGAGCACTACCTCGTGTTCGACGCCGGCACGCAGCCGCGCGGGCCGATGAGCTGGTACAAGGTCGTCGCGCGCACGGGAGAGCGCTCCGAATACGTCGACAAAGCGCGGCTGGTGCGGAGCCTGAAGGCTGCGGAGATGGTCGCGGCCATCGAGGACCGGTCGAACTGGACGTGGACCGAGGACCACACGCGGTTCGTCGTCAACGTCGCAGGCGACCTGTTCGCGGCCGGCCTCGACGGCGAGGCCGTGCGCCTGACCGACACGCCTGATGTCGAGGAGGTGGGGGTGCGGTTCTCGCCCGACGGCGAGACGGTCGCGTTCATCGCGAACTACAACCTGCACGTGGTGCCGGCAGACGGCGGCGACGTGCGCGCGCTGACGACCGAGGGGCACAGCGACCTGTTCTTCGGCCGGCTGGACTGGGTCTACCAGGAAGAGCTCTACGGCCGCGGAAACTTCCAGGGCTACTGGTGGTCACCCGACAGCAGCCGCATCGCGCTGCTGAAGCTCGACGAGTCGCCGGTCGAGGAGTTCGTGCTGGTCAGCGACGTACCGGCGCGGCCGAAGGTGGAGCGCACGAACTACCCCAAGGTCGGCGAGCCCAACCCGATCGTCGACATCGGCGCGATCGAGGTGAAGAGCGGCCAGACGAAGTGGTTCGACGTCTCGGACTACCCCGAAGAGGACCGCCTCGTGGTGCGGGTCACGTGGACGCCGGACTCCAAGGAGGTCTTCTTCCAGGTGCAGAACCGCGAGCAGACCTGGCTCGACATGCGCGCCGGCGACGTGGCTTCGGGCAAGTCGCGGCTGGTGTGGCGCGAGACCAGCGACTGCTGGGTCGAGGCGGGGCCTGAGCCCGTGTGGATCGCGGACGGCGCGTCGTTCCTCTGGCTCAGCGAGCGCGACGGCTACAAGCACGTCTACCGCTTCGGGCGGTCCGGCGAGCCGCAGGGCCGCCTGACCGAAGGCGACTGGCAGACAAAGGAGCTGGTGTCCGTCGACGAGGAGGGGGGCTGCGCCTACGTGCTGTCCGACAAGGACTCCAAGCTCCAGACACACCTCTACTGCGTGCCGCTCTCGGGCGGCGCGATGCAGCGCATCACCAAGGGGCGCGGCACGCACGACGTCGACATGGCGCCCGACCACAAGTCGTTCGTGACCAAGTGGAGCGACGCCGAGACGCCCGGCTGCGTCTACCTGCGCGACCTCGAGGACAACCAGCTGCGCGCGATCGCGGCGTCGAAGCCGCAGATGATGCGGCCGTTCGGGGTGCAGTTCCCCGAGTTCGTCAAGGTCAAGACGCGCGACGGCTTCGAGATGGAGGCGATGCTGATCAAGCCCGAGGGCTTCGATCCGTCCAAGAAGTGGCCCGTCGTGCAGTTCACCTACTCGGGCCCGCACGCGCCGCGCGTGCGCGACCGCTGGGGCCGCCGCGACTTCCTCTGGCACAACCTGCTCGCGCAGAACGGCTACGTGGTGTTCTGCTGCGACAACCGTTCGGCGAGCGGCAAGGGCCGCAAGTTCGCCAAGGCGTGCTGGCGCAAGCTGGGCCAGAGCGAGCTGCAGGACCTGTCCGACGGCGTCGACTGGCTGGTCGAGCAGGGCTACGCCGACCCGGCCCGCATCGCGATCTGGGGCTGGAGCTACGGCGGCTACCAGACGCTCTACAACCTGACCCACAGCAAGAAGTGGGCGGCCGGGGTCGCGGTCAACCCGGTCACCGACTGGCGGCTCTACGACACGATCTACACGGAGCGCTACGGCGGCCTGCCGTCGAACAACGCCGAAGGCTACGAGAAGGGCAGCGTGACCAACGCCGCCAAGGACCTGCACGGCAAGCTGCTGCTGATCGCGGGCGCGATGGACGACAACGTGCACATGCAGAACAGCCTGCAGTTCCTGCACGCGATGCAGCAGGCGCAGAAGGACTGCGACTTCATGGTCTACCCGCGCGTCCGTCACGGCATCGGCGACCTGCAGCAGCAGATCCACCTGTTCACGCGCTTCCTGCGCTTCCTCGGGGAGAACCTGTAGTTGGTCCAAGCGTTCGTCGGTCCGCTGTCGCGCTGGTTCGCCAAGGGCGACGACGGCGAGGCGGCGCGCCTGCGTGCGGGCGTCGAGCAGTGGCGCGACGACCTGCGCAGCAGCGTCGTCGAGAAGGTCTCCGAGCAGCTCGCTTGGGACGAGCAGAGCCCGTGCGCCGAGCGCTTCGACCTCGGTGAGGCCGGCTGGGCCTCGCTGCGGCTGTTCGCGCTCTACGCCGAGCGCAGCGACCTCGACTGGCCGGACACCGCGCCGGAGCCGCTGGAGCTCGACCGGCACTGGCGCGAGGCGGCGGACGCGAAGTTCGGCAAGTCGCTCTACGGGCAGGTCCTGGTCTGCGACCTGTGGCT
>JBERSB010000288.1:0-5692 GCA_041236755.1 Luminiphilus sp.
GAGGTGCAGGCCGAGCGCGAGCTCGAGGCGCTCGACGGCGCGCCTCCGCAGGACCTCCTGCGGCAGTTCGAGGCGCCCGAGCCGAGCCAGACGTTCGTCGCCGACACCATGGCCCGGCTCCGACGCGACCGGCAGCAGCGCTGGGCCGAGACGCTCTCTCGCTACGTCGCGCCCGAACCCTCGCCCGAGTTCGTGGACCGCACCATGGCCGCGCTCCGCGAGGACGCGGGCGCGGCTCCCGAGGGCCACGGCCTGGCCGCGGTCCGGGGGCCGGCGAGCCGTCCCGAGCCGGTCCGCAGCCTGCCGATGTGGGGCCTGCTCTCGGCCGCGGCGGCGGCGCTGCTCTGGTTCTCGCAGACCGACCCGGCGCGCGCGCCGCTGGAGCTGCGGCTCGCCGACCAGGCGGCGACGGCCGTGGCCTACTCCGAGTCCACGACGCCGATGGCGACGATCCTCTCGCGCATGGCCGAAGAAGAAGAGCCGTATGCGCTCTTCGACGCGCCCGCCGACGGCCTCTGGCTGATCGGCGAGAGCGGGGAGGTGCGCTGATGGCCAGCTTCCCCCACCTCCGTGCCGGCCTCGCGTGGCTGAGCCTGCTGGCAGCCGCACCCGCGCAGGAGCTCGTCGCCGAGCAGGAGCCCGCGTCCGCCGCAGACATCGAGGCGGTGATGGCCGCGTTCGACGAACACGTCACGCGCGGCGACGTGGCGGGCTACCTCGCGCGGTTCGAGCCCGAGAACCCGGGCGCGGTCGCCGTGCACGGTCGTCACCTCGAGCGCCTCGTGGCCGCGAGCAAGCGCCGCACGTGCGCGACGCACGTGCACAACGGGCCCTACCAGATCGGCCCGCGCACCGTCGTGCGCCTCCGGCACGAGCTCGAGCTGGAGGCAGCCGACGGCACGACCCGCGAGCTGGTCGAGGACACCTACCTGGCGCTGCGCCGGGACGGGGACCGCGTGGTGCCGACGTTCGCCGCCGAGATCCCGCCCGACATGAACTGCGTGTGGACGCGCACCTACCAGTGCCCCGCGTGCAACTACGAGCTGGGCGGCGTGGAGGGCTGGCTGTGCGTGCCGATCCGCAAGGAGAAGGCGCTCTCGCTGGAGTCCGCGAGCTTCTTCCTGATGGGCAGCGACGTCATCTGCGAGCTGCACGTCCAGGTCCAGGGCGCGCCGACGGCCGCCGCGGACGCCGCGCGCAAGCTCGCGGACGCGTTCGCCGAGGTCGAGCCGACCGCCGTGGTCGGGCCCGTGCGCGCGTGGACGCCGGAGCGCTACCGCGCCGCGCCGCTCGAGGGTATGGACAGCGCGCAGGTCGACGTCCAGCTGCCGTCGGACACAGCCGGCCGCGGCGGGCGCCGCGCGACGTTCCACGTGGTCACGTTCGGCGGCCTGCAGCACGTGCTGATGCTGCGCGGCAGCGAGGACGCGCTGCGCGCAGGCCGAGCGCGCGTGGCCGGGCTGCTGAACAGCTACGGACTGGTCGAAGGCAGCCGCGAGATAGTCGAGGCCGCGAAGAAGGCCGTCGGGCACCACGTCGGCGGCAGCTTCGAAGGCGCGCGTTACCAGAACCAACGCTACGGGGTCACCTTCTCGGGCCCCGACGGATGGCGCCCGCAGAACCGCGTCGGCGGCTCGAGCTTCCGGGTCCGCTGGACCGGCCCCGACGGCAGCCAGGTCTGGCTGGTCGCCTACGGCGTCCCGACCGGGATCGACGCGTGGACGCGGGAGACCGCCGACCGATGGGTCGACTGGCACTGCAAGAAGTTCGCGCTCGCGCCGGCGAGCGACCAGCCCGAAGCGCTGACGAACAGCTGGCACGAGAGCGCCGACGGCGCAGCGCAGCGCTCGTCGCTGCTGCTGTGCAACCGGCCGAAGACGCCGACGACGCCCAAGCGGCGCGTGCTGCACGTCCAGGTCCACGAAGACCTGCTGCTGATCGTCGACGGCTTCGGCCGCGACGCGCAGGCAGAGCGGGCGATCCTCGCGGCGCTGCCGAGCCTGCGGCGCGCCCGCTGACGGGCGCGCTCGCGAGCGCCCGCTCGACAACGCGCCGGGTGATGACCGGCGCAGGCAGCAGCGGTAAGCTGCCCCGCGTGGACGTTCCGCACGGCATGCAGGTCGCCTTCCAGGGCAAGGCGGACTCGATGCGCGAGATCGCGCAGCAGCTGCGGGAGGCCGGCATCGAGCACGCCACCGGGCCGCTGCCGGGCGGTTGAGGTCCGCACGCGTGGCTCGCGGTCGCGAGCGCCGAGCGCGGCCGGGCGATGGAGGTCCACCAGCGCCACCTCGACGCGATGACGCGGCGGCAGGGGCTGCCGGTGCGCGACGTGGTCTGCGACCTCGACGCCGAGGAGACCCAGTGCCCGGCCTGCCTCGCGACGTTCGCGACCGCCGGCGTCTCACGCTGCCCCGACTGCGGCCTCAACTTCGGCGGATGATCATGCGGCGCCCCCCATCGCTCTTCCTCGTGCTCGCGGCCCTGCTCCCGGCCGCGACGGCGGCCGCGCAGCGCACGGTCTGGGACGTGCCTGCGCGCGGCGCGCACGTCTACGAACGTCTGACCCGGCGCTTCGAGGTCACGCCCCCGCCGTCGAAGTTCAGCCCCGTCCTCGCGGTGCGCAGCGGCCGCGACCCGAAGCCGCACGCGTGGCGCTACCGCACGTCGGCGCGCGCCGGCGTGGCTGCGGGCTTCGAGCTGCCCGAGTTCGACGACGCGAGCTGGGCCGCCGGCGACGGCGGCTTCGGCGACCCCGCGAAGACCGGCCACCACCACACGGCCTGGAAGACCGAGACGTGCTGCCTCAGGACCACGGTCGACCTGGGCAAGACGAAGCCCAAGGCGCTCTGGTTCAAGATCGACCACGACGACGGCGTGCGGGTCTGGCTCAACGGCCGGCGGATCGTCGCCAACGACGGCTACGGCGAAGGCCGCGAGTACTTCGTGTTCGGCGAGGACCTCGACGCGTGGCGCCGCGGCGACAACGTGCTGGCGGTGCGCTGCGACGACATCGGCGGCGCCAAGTACCTCGACGTCGAGCTGCGCTACTTCCCCAAGTTGGAGCGCGGCCAGCGTCAGGTCGACGACCTGAGGAAAGCGCTCCGCGCCCAGCGCGACGACGCGAACCGCGTGCGCAGCGCGCTGTTCGCGCCGTTCCGTCCGCCCGCCATGCTGCTGCAGGGCGAGCTCGACAAGAACCAGCAGCGCGTCGTACACCGCCCCGTCGACCTGCGCGAGGTCGCGTGGTGGGTCGCGACGGACCTGAGCAACGGCCCGCTCGGCGGCGGCGTCAAGCTTGAGGCGTGGCGCATGTGGGAGCTCGGCGACCTGCAGATCCGCGGCCGGGTCGAGCCGGCCGACGAACTCGGCTGGCAGACCGTCTCCGTCAAGCTGAAGACCAGCAAGGAGCCCGCCCGGCGCAAGGACAGCAAGCGCTACATGCAGGGCGCGGTGCTGCGGTTCATCCACCACGGCTTCGAGGGTAACCTGCAGATCCGGCGCCGCCTCGAGGTCCGGCCCGAGGGGACGCGCGTGGTCGCGTTCGAGAGCCGGCTGGAGGGCACGATCACGCGCGGCGAGGACTTCAAGGAGGTGGCCGCAGGGCTGGTGCAGGACGAGGTCTGGAAGCTGACCACGACCCACGACAACCAGGACACCGCGTTCCGGCTGATGGTCAAGCAGGCGATCGACCGCGGCACGAAGCGGCTGCGCGAGCAGCTCGCAGAGCCGAACAAGGCGCAGTTCCTCGAGCCGAACGGAGACAACCAGGACCGCAGCTACCACTCGGGCCGGCTCGCGATCGGCCTGCTCGCGCTGATCAAGGGCGGCATCGCCAAGGACGACGAGGTCCTGCAGCGCTGCCTGCAGGAGCTGCGGCGCCGCACGCTCGTCGACACGTACTCCCTCGGCAACGCGCTGATGGCGCTCGAGAGCTACTACCAGCCGTCCGCCGAGATGAGCCTGCTGCGCTCAGGCTCGATCGACCGGCCGCAGAAGCGCGAGGTGCCGGCCGGAGACCTGGCGCTGATGCAGAAGTGGACCGACCGGCTGATGACCAACGTCGACACCCGCGTCGACCCTGCCTACCTGCTGCGGTTCAACTACATCGACGGCCGCCGCTTCGACAACTCCGTGCACCAGTACGGCCTGCTCGGCCTCTATGCCGCGCACCTCTGCGGCGTGGAGGTCACGCCTACCGTCTGGGAGGCCGCCGCCAACCACCTGCTCGACGTGCAGGAAGAAGAAGGCGACAAGCTGACGCTGCAGCTGATGGACTACCGCACCCACAACAAGCTGCAGTTCGATCCCGAGGCGAGGGTCACGACCGCCAGCGCGCAGAGCCGCGCCAAGGGCTGGAGCTACATCAACCCCCAGCACGGCGGCGCCGAGTCGGGGATCTGGGGCAGCATGACCTGCGCAGGCATCACCGGGCTCGCGATCTGCCAGGCGGCGCTGCTCGACTACGAAGACGTCACGCGGCGTAAGCTGCAGACGGCGGCGTCGCGGGCGCGCAACGACGGCTTCGCGTGGCTCGCCGAGAACATGACGGTGCGCTACCACCCCGGCGCGATGATCCGGCAGCAGCGCTGGCTCTACTACTACCTCTACGGCCTCGAGCGCGCCGCGCTGTTGAGCGGCGTCGCGCTGATCCAGGACCGCGACTGGTACTTCGAGGGCGCGATGATGCTGGCGATGGCGCAGCAGGCCGACGGCGACTGGCCAGGTGAGATCGGCGCGGACCAGTCGATCGAGCGCAACGCGATGGCGATCCTGTTTCTCAAGCAGAGCACCAGCCCGGTGCTGACCGGCAAGTGATCCCCCGCGCCCTGTTCCTGTCCTGCTCGCTCCTGGCCGCATGCGCCGCGCCGCCGACCGCTGCGCCGTGGACCGAGCTGTTCGACGGGCGTTCGCTGCAGGGCGTCGAGGTGACCAAGTTCGGCGGCGAGGGCGAGGTCGTGGTCCGTGACGGCGCCGTCGAGCTCGACTTCGGCACGCCGCTCACCGGGCTGACCTGGACCGGCGCGCCGCCGGTCGGCGACTACGACCTCGAGGTCACGGCCGCGCGCGTCGACGGCACCGACTTCTTCTGCGGGCTGACGTTCCCGGTGCGCGACGCCCACCTGACGCTGGTGCTCGGCGGCTGGGGCGGCAGCCTCTGCGGCATCTCGAGCCTGGACGGCGACGACGCGTCGAGCAACGAGACGCGCACGCTGCACCGCTTCGAGGAAGGCCGCGACTACCGGGTGCTGGTCCGCGTGCGCGGCGAGCTGCTGGAGGTCGACCTCGACGGCAGCCCCTTCCTGCGGGTGCCGCTCGCCGGTCGCCGGCTGTCGCTGCGCCCCGAGGTCGAGCTCAGCCGCCCGCTCGGCGTCGCGAGCTTCGGGACCCGCGCGCGCGTGCGCACGCTGCGCTGGCGGCCCGCGCCGTAGCTGCGCGCGCCCTAGCGCACGCGGAACGCGGCCGCGCCGACCCCGCCGCCGCCGAGCAGCGTCGACGGCACCTGCCACCGCACCTCGACCTGCGCGCCGCTCTGCAGCGGCGCGAGCGGGACGAACGCGAAGCAGCCCGCGGTGTCCGACGAGTGGTCGACGAGCACACCTTCGACCGCCGCACCGCCGCAGAACGCCTGGCAGCGGATCGAGCCCCGGAACGCCTCGGCGACGTCGCGGTGGAAGTGCAGGCTCAGCGCAGG
>JBERSB010000289.1:0-11271 GCA_041236755.1 Luminiphilus sp.
GCCACGCGCGCGCCACGTCGCGCACCAGCTGCGGGTCGTCCTCGTCGAGGCACCGGGCCGCCGCGAACGCCTTGGCGGCGTCCTCGTGGCCGCCGAGCTTCTGGCTGGCGGTCGCGGCCGCGCGCAGCTCCGCGCCGAGCTTGCGCAGCTGCTCTGCCTGCGCGCTGACGGCGCTCGGGGTCGGGATCTCGCGCGTGACGAGGCGCAGGTCGCCGCGGCGGGCGGCGTCTCGGTCGACGGACGGCGCGGCCGCGGCCGGCTGCGGCGGCGACAGGATCGCGGCGGCCTCGACGCGCTCGGCCGGAGCCTGCACCTTCGTGCTCAGCTCCTTGAGCACGGCCTCGAGCTGCTCGCCATGCGGTCCCGGCCGGTACTGGTCGGCCACCTGGATGCCGCCGGCCCGCAGCGTGCTGCGCACGTCGGGCAGCGCACCCGCGAGCACCAGCGCCTCGGCCATGCCGCGGGGGTCCTGCGGGTCGACGAACAGCGCGTAGCGGTCGTGCCCGACCAGCTCGGCGTGGTTGCGGAAGCACGGGATGTCGGTGAGCACCGACGGCACGCCGCAGGCCATCGCCTCGATCGCCGGGAGGAAGAAGCCCTCCTCGACGCCGCTGCTGGTGCCGAGGAACACGTCCAGCGACCGGTAGAAGTCGCCCATCTGGTCGGGCCGCAGCTGCTGGTGCCACTCGACCGGGAACGGCTGCTGCTGCTCTTCGGGGCTCGGCGGCGTGTTCGAAGCGCGCACCAGCACGAGCTGCTGGCCCGCCTTGTGCGCGAGCTGGCACGCGGCGTAGCCGGTGGGCAGGTCCTTCCACGGGACCGAGTAGGGCCCGACGAGGCCCACGCGCAGCGGCGACTGCGGCGGGCGGAACGGCGCGGGCTTGTGGGTGTCGTGGTCGATCACGTAGCGCACCTCGTGCGCGTGCACGCCGAAGCGCTCCCGCAGCAGCGAGGTCAGGTGCGGCGAGATCGTGACGTGGTGCATGCCCTTGAGCCGGTAGACCGCCTCGATGCGGTCGCGGATCGCGGCGTTCTCCGGGTTGTCGCCCTCGTAGCCCTGGCAGAAGTGCACCGGCACGCCCTTCTCGGGGCCGGCGCTCGCGGCCCAAGGGACCGTCGTCCAGAACGTGCCGATCACCACGTCGCCGTCGGGCAAGTGCTGGGGCCGGAAGTCCTCGACCTGCGAGAAAGCACACTCGAGCTGCATCCAGGCGGGCGGACCCGAGCGACTCACGACGGTGACCTGGTGGCCACGGCGGCTGAGCCAGTTCGCGTCTTCGAGGGCGACCTTGACCCCACCCCAGAGCTGGTCCGCGACTTCGAGAAGGAACGTGATGCGCATGTCTTCGCCTCGGCCGCGGCGCGCGGCTCTTCGACTCCTGCTTCTCTATCGGCCCGGTGCCGTGGGCGACCTGAGGCGGGTCGCAGGCGGTGGCTTCCGGCCGTGGGCCTGGGCATGATCTCGGGCGACCTGTGAACCCGCTCATCCGCATCATTCCGGCCTTCATGGTGCGCTTCTTCGCGCAGCCCTACGTCGCCGGCGACTCCCTGGAGAAGGCCATGCAAGCCGTCGGTAAGCTGCGCAAGGAGCGCGGCTTGCTCTCGACGCTGGACCTGCTCGCGGAGGACATCCGGGAGCCCGACCAGGTGCGCCGCAACGTCGAGGCCTACCTGCAAATGGTCGACGCGGCCGCGGCGCTCGCGCCCGACGACCGGCCGACGCTGTCGCTCAAGCCCAGCTCGTACACCACCAGCCCGCTGCACGAAGGCGGCGACGCGGCGGGCTCGGAGGAGGCGATGCAGCAGATCGTCGAGAAGGCGGCCGCGCACGGCGTCGACGTCTCGATCGACATGGAGGGGCGGCAGTGGACGGACTTCACGCTGGACGCGCTGCGGCGCTTCCACGCGGACGGCGCGCGCCACGTCGGCTGCGTGCTGCAGACGCGGCTGCACCGCACCGAGCAGGACCTCGACGCGCTGCCCGAGGGGGTCCGGGTGCGGCTGGTCATCGGCATCTACCAGGAGCCGGTCGACGCCGCGCTGACCGACAAGGCGGCGATGAAGGAGCGCATGCTGCAGTTCGCCGAGCGGCTGCTGGAGCGCGGCCACTACGTGGAGTTCGCGACCCACGACACGGCGTGCGTGCGGCGCTTCCTCGACGAGGTCGTGCCCCGGGTGGGGGCCTCCCAGGACCGCTACGAGGTCCAGATGCTCTACGGGGTGCCGCGGGACCGGTTCTTGTCCAAGTTGCTCGGCCAGGGGGTCAAGGCGCGGCTCTACGTGCCCTTTGCGCTCGGCTGGGACCTGGCGATCGAGTACCTGCGGCGACGCCTGGACGAATACCCGGCGATGATGTGGCTGGTGACCAAGAACATGTTCTTGCGTCGCTGAGCAGGCCAGCCGTCCTAGGCGCCGGTGGCAAGGCAGCTTGGGGCGGCCGGCGCTGGCCCGCCGGCCGCTGATCTGCGCCGGTATGCGGCGCTGCGCTGGCAGTCCGAGGGGCGAATCTGTATAGTGTTGCGCCCCATGGACCCACTTGCCACGATCGTCGAGCGACTCTGCGCCTGGAAGGATGTCAACCGTGAGAAGCGGGACGGGAAGGACTGCTTCCTCGTCCGCGGCCAGGTCTTCGCCTACCTCGGCAAGAAGGGCGTGGTGGTCAAGCTGGCCCCGCCGCAGGTGACCGAGGCGCTCAAGATCATCGGGGCCAAGCGCATGCCCGACGACGGCGACCCGCACTCCCGTGAGTTCGTCGAGATCCCGGTGACCGGCCCCCGCGAGGTCGAGCGCGCCATGATGTGGCTGCGCCGCGCCTGCCGTCTGGGCCGCACCGCTGCTGGTCCGGTCTAGCCCGCGGCTGCTCCTGGCTGCAGTTCTGGCTGCAGTTCTGGCTGCTGGGGGCCTCTGGCTCGCCGATACGCGCCGAACCGGCACGCGACCAGCTGCCGCGAGCGGCGGACCCCAGCTCGGGTCCCTGCGTCTCCAGTTCCTCGCAACCCGAAGCAGGGTAGCGACTTGAAGCACTGGCGCAGGCTCCGGCGGGCCGCTGCAGGCAGCCGACGGCTTCACACAGTCCTGAGCGCGAGAGAGACCCGTGACCGCGGAAGACCCGTGACTCGGTGACGCGTAAGGGCGTCACAAGAGAGGGCCAACAGCAGAGGGTTACTCTTCGCGCCGCCAGGGGATGTCGGCCACGCCGGCTTCCTGGTTGGCGAGTCGGGCCCAGCTGAAGAACAGGTCCGAGCAGCGGTTGAGGTAGACGCCGATCTGCGCGGGCGTCGGGTGCGAGTCTGCGACAAGGCGCTCGAGCGTCCAGAAGTGCCGCTCCGCGCGGCGGGAGACCGTGCGCGCGAGGTGCAGCAGCGCGCCGATGCGGGAGCCGCCAGGGAGCACAAACGTCGACAGCTGCGGGAGCTGCGCCTCCGAAGCGTCGATCCACTGCTCCAGCTTCTGGGTCGCGCGCTCGACGCGAGGGACCGAAGCGCTGCCGCCCTCGGTCGCGAGGTCCGCGCCGATCTCGAACAGCGTCTCCTGGATGTTCTGGACCTGCTGGTCGCTCGGGACCGCGGCGCCTTCGAGCTCGGTGCGCAGCAGGCCCAGGACCGAGCTCAGCTCGTCGACGGTCCCGTAGGCCTCGATGCGGGCGTCGTCCTTGGGCACCCGGCGGTTGCCGAAGAGCCCGGTGTGTCCGTCGTCGCCGGTTCCTGTGTAGATGGGCATGAAGTGGTTGCTGGGCTGCACTCGGCGACGGAATAAAAACCGGCCGACAGGACCGAGGTCCTGCCGGCCGGAAGCTCCAATGCTACATCTCGGCGGGTGCCACTAGGGCAGAAGGAGAGATTCCCGCCCGGGGCCGTTGGCCAACGAGCCTGCGAGAGGCCCGCGAGCCGCCCAGGATCAGCCCCAATGCAGATCAGAGAGCTGTGCGGAGTGCCGGTCGATCCGGCCGCGGCGGAGTATTTTTCCCCATCGGCTGTAAGTCAAGTCGCAAACAAGGCCAGTTGTGAGGATCTGCGTATGATGCGGGGACCTCGTCATCCCCCTGCGCGTCGCCGCGCCGGGGCTCGCCCAAGAAAGGAGTCCACCATGCCCACATCCTCGACCCTGCGAGCGGCTTTCGTCGCCTGCGCGCTCGCAGCCACAGCACCCGCCCAGAACCTCGAACTCGCGGTCTCGGGCGGGTCGATGCCCGGAACGTTCGACATCGGCGTGAGCGGCGGGCTGCCGTTCGAGTTCGTCCTGCTGGTGCCGTCCAGCAACGCCGGCCCGACGCCGCTCGGCCTGATCGACCCCGCGGACCCGCGCTCGCTCTCCGTCGGCCTCGACCTGGTCGGCAACTCGATCCTGACCGTGACCGACCTGTTCGGCGACGTGAACCTCCAGGGGCAGCTGTCGCTGGTGCCCGCGCTGGTGGACGTGCCGCTCTACTGGCAGGGGGTGACGTTCTGGTGGCAGCCGACCCTGGTGCACCGGATCAGCAACCCCGACGTGTTCCGCTTCGGCATCGCCGGGCAGTTTCGCGACCGCAACCTGCAGACGTTCGACCTGCGGGCGTTCGCGACCGCGCTGCCGCTGCCCGACCGCAAGGTGCTGCTGGTCGGCGGCGCGCGCGGCGCGCTGCTCGCCCAGGTCGCGACCGACACGACCGAGGTCTACGATCCGATCACCGACCAGTTCGTCTTCGGGCCGACGATGAACGCCCCGCGCTCGCTGCACACGCAGACCGAGCTGCAGGACGGGCGCTACCTGATCTGCGGCGGCGTCGACGCGGGCAACAACCCGCAGTCGTCGTGCGAGATCTTCGATCCGGCGACCAACACCTTCACGTCGGTCGCCTCGATGAACTCGCCCCGCATGGGCGCGACGGCGACGCTGCTGGACGACGGGCGCGTCTTCGTGTCCGGAGGGCTGGAGGCGCTGTCGACCTCGCCGACGCAGCTGCAGGCGATCCGCGACGCCGTCGACTCGACCGAGATCTACGACCCGGTCAACGACACGTGGACCCTCGCGCCGCCGATGAGCGATCCGCGCGCCGGGCACGTGGCCCTGCTGCGCAGCGACGGCAAGATCGTGCTCTGCGGCGGGATCAGCTGGAACTCCAACATCTTCCTGGGCTGGGTGCCGACGGTCCTGACCTCCTGCGAAATCTACGATCCAGCGACCAACACGATGAGCTCCGGCCCGTCGATGAACGACGCGCGCGCGCTGATCGAGCCCGTCGAGATCGGGCCCGACCGCTGGCTGCTCGCGGGCGGCATGAACGGCCTCTCGATCTTCCCCTACAACCCGGGCAACCCGACGGCGACGGCCGAGATCTACGACGCCGTGGCCAACACCTGGACCGCGGTCGGCTCGATGGCGACCGCGCGCGTCAACCAGAAGGGATGGCCGATCGGCAACGGCAAGTTCCTCCTCGCCGGTGGCGGTGACGGCAGCATCCTGGCGCCGGTGCCGCTCGCGTCGACGGAGGTGTTCGACGTCGCGACCAACACCTTCACGGCCGGTCCGACGATGAACTCGCCGCGCGCGGCGGCCGGCATCCTGATGATGCCGCAGGGCCAGATGTTCCTGTTCGGGGGCGCCAACACGGGCACGACGATCACGAACACCACGGAGTGGTACTTCTTCTGAGCCACAAGGACCCGTTGCTCGACCTGCTGGCCGCAAACGTGCGGTCGCTGCGCAAGGACCGCGGCTGGTCGCGGCGTGACCTCGCGGCGCGCGGTGACATCAGCGAGCGCTTCCTCGCCGACGTCGAGCAGGCCTCGGCCAACCCGTCGCTGCTCCGGGTGCAGGCGCTGGCGGGCGCGCTCGGCGTGTCGCTGGTCGACCTGCTGACGACCTCGGGCGCGCAGCAGCGGGCGCACGTCGCGCTGCTCGGGCTGCGCGGCGCGGGCAAGAGCACGGTCGGGCCGCTGCTGGCGCAGCGCATGCAGGTGCCGTTCGTCGAGCTGGACGGCCGCATCGAGGCGGCGTCGGGGCTGAGCCTCGACGAGATCTTCCAGGTGCACGGTGAGTCCTACTACCGCGCCGCCGAGCGCGCCGAGCTGGCGCGCCTGCTCGCGGGCGAGCCGTGCGTGGTCGCCGTCGGCGGCGGCCTGGTCACCGACGCCGACAGCTACGACGTGCTGCGTCAGCGAGCGCGCACGGTGTGGCTGCGCGCCGCGCCCGAGGACCACTGGCGGCGCGTGATCGCGCAGGGGGACACGCGGCCGATGGCGGACAACGACCAGGCCTTCGTCGACCTGCGGCGCATCCTCGCGGCGCGCGAGCCGCTCTACGAGCGCGCCGACGTCGTCGTCGACACCTCGGGCGCGGAGCTCGGCGAGGTCGTGGACCGGGTCGAGGGCGCGCTCAGCGCGTAGCGCGCGCCGGCGTCGGTCTACAGCTCCTCGGGCAGCTCGTCCGGCACGTCGCCCTCGTCGCCGCGCACGACCACGAGGATCGCGCCGTGGGGCACGACCAGGAAGCGCTCGTCTTCGAAGGTGATCTCGATCGCCGCCTTGCGGAAGAACAGCGCGAAGTCGCCCAGCCGCGCCTGCATCGGCAGGAAGCGCGGCGCCCGGTAACCGTCCTTCCACGGCTCCTGCTCTTCACTCGGCGGGGGCAGCGGCTGGCCGGGGCCGATCGCGATGACCTTGCCGCCCTGGACCTCCTCCTTCTCGACGACGTTGGCGGGCAGGTAGAGGCCGACCTTGGTCATGCGCTCTTTCTGCTCGGGCTTGACCAGCACCCGGTCGCCGACGACCAGCAGCTCCTTGTTGCCTTGCTTCATGGGGAGGGCACACGATACGCAAGCCGGCCCGGCTTCGCATCCGTCGAAGTCCAGGTCGCGAATCCCCTCCCATGCCGACCACCGTGCCCGAAGTCCGCGTCCGCGCCGCCAACGACCGCGACGTGCGGGCCGACGGAGAGTTCGTGCTCTACTGGATGATCGCGGCCCGTCGACGGCTGGCGAACGACCCTCGCCCGCGCGCGGTCGAGCTCGGCCGCGAGCTCGGCAAGCCCGTGCTCGTGGTGGAGGGCCTGCGCGCGGGCTACCGCTGGGCCAGCGACCGTCTGCACGCGTTCGTGCTTCAGGGCATGGCCGACAACCGGGCTGCGTTCGCCGACGCGGGCGTCACCTACCACGCCTACGTGGAGCCGGAGCCGGGCGCGGGTGCCGGCATGATCGAGGCGCTGGCGGCGCGCGCGTGCGCGGTGGTGACCGACGACTTCCCGTGCTTCTTCCTGCCGCGCATGGTCGCGGCCGCCGCCGGCCGGACGCCGGTCCGCCTGGAGGCCGTGGACGGCAACGGCCTGCTGCCGATGCGCGTCACGGACCGCGTGTTCGGCCGCGCGTTCGACTTCCGTCGCTTCCTGCAGAAGACCCTGCCCGACTACATCGGCGACTTCCCGGCGGGCGACCCGCTGCGCGGCTACGACCTCGGCGCAGCCGCCGTGCCGGACGAGGTCGCCGCGCGCTGGCCTGCGGCCGACGACGCGATGTTGACCGGCGACGTCGAGCAGCTCGCGGCGCTGCCGATCGACCACGAGGTCGTCCCCGGCGTGCTGCGCGGCGGCGCGGGCGCCGCCGGCGACCTGCTGCGGTCGTTCGTCGGTGACCGCCTCGACCGCTACGCCGACGAGCGCAGCCACCCGGACTCGGACAGCCCCAGCGGCCTCTCGCCGTACTTACACTTCGGGCACATCTCGGCGCACCAGGTGTTCGCGGCGCTCGCCAAGCGCGAAGGCTGGAAGCGCGACCAGTTCTCCGAGGTCAAGAAGGGCCAGCGCGGCTGGTACGGAATGGGCGAAGCGGCCGAGTCGTTCCTCGACGAGCTGGTCACGTGGCGCGAGCTGGGCTTCAACTACACGTCGCAGCGCGACGACTACGAGGACTTCGAGTCGCTGCCCGAGTGGGCGAAGGCCTCGCTCGAGAAGCACGCGCCCGACGCGCGCGAGCACCTCTACACGCTCGACGAGCTGGCCGAGTCGCGCACGCACGATCGCGTCTGGAACGCCGCGCAGCGGCAGCTCCGCGAGACCGGCGTGATGCAGAACTACCTGCGCATGCTGTGGGGCAAGAAGGTGCTCGAGTGGTCGCGCACTCCGCAGGAGGCGATGGCGGCGCTGATCGAGCTCAACAACCGCTACGCGCTCGACGGGCGCAACCCCAACTCCTACAGCGGCATCTCGTGGGTGTTCGGCCGCTACGACCGCGCGTGGGGGCCGGAGCGACCGATCTACGGCACGATCCGCTACATGAGCTCGGACAACACCGTGCGCAAGCTCAAGATGAAGGGCTACCTCGCCGAGTGGGCCGAAGGCGAGAGCGGGCTGCTGCCGCAAGCGCGCCGTCGCTAGCCGCCGAACAGCCGCGTCAAAAAGGCGCGGTCGCTGTAGCGCTTGCGCTTGCCTGTCTGGCCGAGACGTACGACGACCAGGTCCTCGGACTCGCAGATGTAGAGGCGCTGGTTGTACATGCCCGAGGCCGAGACGATGTCCTTGGGCACGAGCTCTCCGTCCGAGCGCTTGCCGACGAGCCAGAAGTTGAGCCCGTAGACAGGGTTGGCCTTGGAGCCGACGAACATCTCGTCGAAGTGCTCGGTCGGGATCAGCTGCCGGTCCCCGTGCTTGCCGCGGTCGCGCACGAGCATGCCGAACTTGGCCCACTCGCGCGCGGTCATGAAGGCGCCGTACGGCAGCCCCGGGTTGCCCTGCTGGTCGCGCATCCAGCGCGTGTAGGTGCAGCCGATCGGGTCGAGCACACGCGCCTCGAGATAGGCGACGAAGTCGTCGGGGTGCTCGCCCTTCTCGGGCTTCGCCGCGGCGAGCTTCCGCTTGAGGAACTCACCGAAGACCATCAGGTGGTTGGAGCCGTAGCGGAACCGCGAGCCGGGCTCTGTCGCGCACTCGCAGCGGATCGACATGCCGTAGACGTCCTTGGCGCCGGGCCGGTGCAGCGTGGAGTCGTTGTTCTCCAGGCCGCTGGTGAAGTTCAGCAGCTGGCGCACCGTGATCTGCCCGCGCAGCTCGTCACCCCGCCACTCGGTGATCGTCTCGCAGACCTTTTCGTCGAGCTCCAGCAGGCCCTCGTCCTGCGCGATCAGCGCGACGACCGGGGCGAACGACTTGGTGCCGCTGAAGATGTGCTGGCCGCGGTCGGCTGCGTGCCCGTTGTGGTACTCCTCGAAGACGAGCTGGTCTCCGCGATAGGCGAGCAGCGCGAGGCCGGCGTTCTCCTCCGAGAACTCCGCGGCGGCCTCGAAGTCGAGGGCGCGCTCCGCGCGGTCCTGGGCAGGCAGGGTGAAGCACAGCGACGCGAGCGCCGTGACGAGGATGGCGAGGGTCCGCATGGAGGAGATTGTAGAGCGTCGGCTAGGCTTCGCCCATGCGTCCGCTGCTACTCGCCTGCTGTCTCGCCGCTGCCGTAGCTTCGTCCGGGGTCACGGCAGGGGCCCAGGAGTTTCGGCCCCACGTGGTCCTGATCCTCGCCGACGACCTGGGCTGGACCGACCTGTCGACGGGCCGGACCAACGGCGGCAACGGCTCGCCCTACCACAAGACGCCCAACCTCGACCGGCTGGCTGCTGCGGGCACGTGCTTCACGGACGCCTACAGCAACGGCCCCAACTGCGCGCCGACGCGCGCGGCGCTGTGGAGCGGGCAGTGGGCGGCGCGCACCGGCATCTACACGGTCGGCGGCGGCAACCGCGGCAAGGCGGAGTTCCGCAAGCTCGACGCCGCCGAGAACCGCGTCGTGCTCGCGGCCGAGACGGTCACGCTCGCTGAGGTGATGAAGAAGGCGGGCTACGCGACCGCGCACTTCGGCAAGTGGCACCTCGGCAACCAGAACAAGGGCGCGTCGCCGACCGACCAGGGCTTCGACCACCAGGTCGGCGGCAACTACCGCGGCGGCGTGGGCAGTCTCGGCCACTTCGCGCGCGACGACGGGAGCCTGCCGATCCCCGGGATGACCGCCAACGGCAAGGCGGGGCAGTTCGTCGCCGACCGCCTCACCGACGAGGCGATCGACTGGCTCGGCCGCGTCGACGGCGCGCCGGCGTTCTGCTGCATCAGCCACTACTCGGTGCACACGCCGATCCAGGCGCCCGCAGCCGACATCGAGGCGACGCCCGAGCCCGAGCCCGGCTCGCGCCACCGGCACCGTCGCTACGCGGCGATGATGAAGAACCTCGACGACAACGTCGGGCGGGTGCTGAAGTACCTCGAGGACGCCGACGACCCGCTTCGCGCCGGCCAGAAGATGCTGGCGAACACGCTGATCGTCTTCACGTCGGACAACGGCGGGCTCGGCGGCTACCAGAAGGCCGGCATCGGCGGCGGTCAGGAGATCACCGAGCAGTCGCCGCGGCGCAGCGGCAAGGGCTCGCTGCACGAGGGCGGCGTGCGCGTGCCGTTCATCGTGCGC
Source organism: Luminiphilus sp. (assembly GCA_041236755.1). GTDB lineage: Bacteria > Planctomycetota > UBA1135 > UBA1135 > UBA2386. The sequence continues at coordinate 10,415 of JBERSB010000289.1, forward strand.
TGGGACGGCCGCGTCGCCGCAGGCGGCGTCGACGCGACGCCCCTCCAGCTGTTCGACCTCTACCCGACGCTGGCGCGGTTCGCGTCCGACTACCTCCCGCCCGAGCAGGCGCAGGACGGCGTCGACCTCTCCGAGCGCTGGATGTCGCCGGACGCCGTCGTCGAGGCGCGGCCGCTGTTCTGGCACTTCCCCGGCTACCTGCAGGCCAACGGCAAGCAGGGCACGTGGCGCACGACGCCGGTGTCCGTGGTGCGCAGGGGCGACCTCAAGGCGATGTTCTGGTACGAGACGCGCAGCTGGGCGCTCTACGACCTCGCGGCCGACATCAACGAAGCGAACGACCTCGCGGCCGAGCGGCCCGAGGAGCTCCGCGCGCTCGCCGCGCAGCTGTGCGCGTGGCTGGCGCGCACCGACGCGCCGATGCCCAAGGAGAAGGGCGGCGCTCCGGTCCAGCCGCCGTCGCTGCCCGAGTAGGACCTGCGGTCAGGCCGCGCGCGTCAGGCCCGTGAGGTCGCGGGCGCGGTCGGGCAGGACCACGCTCGCGGCGTAGCCGACGACGACGCACGTGGGGATGCCGAGCACCGCGTAGAGATAGAAGTGCACCTCGCTGAACCAGGTCAGCCACGCCATCACGGCGATCGACGCGGCGGCGCCGACCAGCACGCCGCGTGACGACGCGCGCCGCGTGAAGATGCCGAGCGCGAACACGCCGACGAGACCGCTCGACAGCAGCCCGAGGCACGTCTGGAAGAAGAACCAGAGGCTCTGGATGTCGTAGGTGACGAGCACCCAGGCGGCGCCGACCGCGGTCGCGCCGAGCGCGACGGTGAGGCGCTTGGCCAGCCGGAGCTCGCCCT
>JBERSB010000290.1:0-9443 GCA_041236755.1 Luminiphilus sp.
ACCTCGTCGTCCGCGACCCCAAGCTCAAGGAGATGGAGCCGGTCTCGCTGTTCGCGCCGGCGATCGACGCGACCGACCTGTCCGCGGTCAAGGACGAGCTGCTCGCGGCGATCGGCGAAGGGGACGGCGGCGAAGAGGCGTCGGACCCGGCGGACTAGCGCGCGGCGGCTGCACCTAGGGGTGCGCTCTCGCAGCCGCCTACTTCCGCCAGGTGATGTCCCACACGAAGTCGTCGCCGTCGTCCGTCACGGCGCGCGTGGGCAGCAGGAGGATCGCCTTGCGTCCGTCGCGGTCGGCTTCGACGCCGCGCCCGGTCGGCAGCACGCCCGACGCGATGACCTCGCCCGGCACGCGCACCTCGAGGCGCACCACGTCCCCGATCTCGGCGGTCCGTCCGGTCGGGTCGTACGCCCGGGCCAGCTGCTGCCGCGTGGCGCGGTCGGGGGTGAGCTCTGTGAGCCACTTCGTGCCCTCACCGCGCTTCACGGTCACGCGGAGGCCCGGCCGGTCCCCGTCCAGCTGGGGTGCGAACCCGAGCTCGCCGCCGCCGACCTTCAGCGCCGCGAGCGCGTCGAAGCGGCCCTGGGAGGAGATCAGCCCCGCGTGGACCTGCCACGCGACGCCCTCTGCACCGGTCGCCGCCGTGGGCGGCGCCGCCGGGAGAAGGGAGCGCACGGTGATTGTGCCCGAGCCGTCCTGCTGCAGGTCGACGTGGATGCCGACCAGCTCGCTGCCGCCGCAGCCGAACAGGAACATCAGGGCTGCGAGGAGCGGGATCGCGTCGCGGATGGGTCTCTGCATGTTGGTTCTTGCAGGCAGCAGACGGCGATCGGCGTCGTCCGCACAGTTTTTTTCTGCCGGCCGGATCTCTTGTCGGCCCGTCCGTTGGGGCCGGAGTCTGGCCGCCACACCATGGAGTGTGTAGTGCCGTGGTCCATGGTGGTCAATGGTGGTATCCGGTGGTTATAGAGTGGAGCACTGTGGTTGACTGTGGGTGAGTCGCTGGTAGATTCCATCGTGACATGGACGCAGGAGGCGTCCTGGCTCCGGCACGATGGCCACCTACTACGGCAGCTCCGAACACGGCATTGATGACAAGGGCAGGTTGACCCTGCCCGCGCGCATCCTTGACGAGGTCCCGAAGAGCAAGTGGGGGTTCCATCTGACCGCGGGCCTGGACCGCTGCCTGCTCCTGCACGACGCGGAGGGGTTCCAGGATCTCGTCGACCAGATCGGTCGGGCCGTGCCTGGCAGCCGGGCCCACCGGGCTCTGTGCCGGCGGTTCCTCGGTCACTCCGAAGCGGTCGTGCCTGACGGCAACCGGCGCATCCGTGTGCCCGAGCCGTTGCTCAAGTATGCGGGGCTCGGCGCCAGCCAGCCCGTCGTCTTGGTGGGGACCGGCCGGGTCGTTGAGCTCTGGTCGCCTTCTCAGCTGGACGTCGCGCTCGCCGAGGCGAGCCCCGAGGAAGAGCAGCTCTTTTCCAGTCTGGTCGGTCCTGCCACACCATCGACGCCTGCGGACTCGTAGTGACGAGCTTCGTCGCGCGACTCCACGCAAGGCAACGTGGTGAGGCGTGTCTCTGCACCCCTGGTCGGGGTGCGTGTTCGGCGACTGCTGTCGGGTGGTCAAGGGATGCAGCCCGTTGAACGGAGGCACGCAGGACGACGGCGGCGTGGGAGCTGGGTCTAGTCAGCCCGTCCACACGCCGGTGTTGTTCGACGAAGTGCTGGCGACGCTCGATCTCCGCTCGGGGCTCGTGGTCGTCGATGGGACGGTCGGAGCCGGTGGTCACGCGACGGGTGTCGCGCGGGCCGTCGGACCCGACGGTTACGTGGTAGGGCTCGATCGCGATCGAGAGATCCTGGCCGTCGCGCAGGCGGCTCTGGCGGCCGCCAAGGACGCCGGCGCGGCGGCCGGCTTCTCTCTTCACCACTCACCTCACGCAAACCTGCGCGAGGTCCTGGCAGGGATCGGTCAGTCCTGCTGCGACCGCGTGCTCCTCGATCTCGGCGTGAGTTCTCTCCAGTTGGACCGACCCGAGCGAGGGTTCTCCTTCATGGCCGACGGGCCACTAGACATGCGCATGGACGCCGCCGCGAAGCTCACGGCCGAGCAGTGGCTGCACAAGGTCTCGGAGCGCGAGCTCGCCGACACGCTCTACGAGCTCGGCGGCGAGCGCCACAGTCGCCGCATCGCGCGCCGCGTCGTCGAGGAGCGCCGTCGTCGGCGCATCTCACGCACGCAGCACCTCTCCGACCTCGTGGTCTCGGCGCTGCCCGCGCCCGCGCGCAAGGGGCGGATCCACGCCGCGACGCGGACCTTCCAGGCCGTGCGCATGGCGGTCAACGACGAGCTGGGTGAGCTCGAGCGCGGCATGCAGGCCGCGGTCGACTGCCTGCGCCCGGGCGGCCGGCTGGTCGTCATCTCGTTTCACTCTGTCGAGGACCGCGTCGTCAAGCGCTTTGTGAAGGAGCACCTCGACGTGGTCACCAAGAAGCCGATCACCGCGACCCCGGCGGAGGCGCGGTCGAACCCGCGCGCGCGCAGCGCCAAGCTGCGGTGCGGGGTCAAGCGCGAGGAGCACACATGAGGTGGATGATCGCAGGAGTCCTGTTCGCGCTCGCGGTCGGCCTCGCCATCGGCACGGCCGTGCTGCGGGCCGACAACGTCCGCGCCCGGCGGGACCTCGAGCGCCGCTACCGCGCGGTCTGGGACCGGGTCGTCGAGCTGCGGCGTCTGGACGTGGAGCAGCTGGAGGCCGCGTCGCCCGAGCGGCTCGCCGCGTTGCACTGGGGTTGGCTCGAGCGTGAGGCCGCGGAGCGGCAGGAGCGGCTCCAGTGAAGGCCGGTGAGATCACGCGCGCGCGTCTGGTCTTCGGAGGGCTCGGCCTCGTGCCGATCCTGCTCGCAGGCTGGTTCGGCTACGTGCAGGTCGGCCAGGCGGCGACGCTCGAGGGCCGCGGCGGCCAGCCGCTGCCGCTCGTCGCCGCGACCGCGGAGCGTCAGGCGTGGCGGGTGGAGACCGTGCCGGCGCCGCGCGGCACGATCCTCGACCGCACCGGCAGCACGCTCGCGGCAGATCGTGAGACCTACGAGGTGCGCGCGCGCGTCTCGGTGCCGCGCACCAAGCAGAAGGACATGTCGCTGTTCCGGGGCTGGCTCAAGGAACTCGGCGACAAGCTGGCCCTGGCCCTGGTCGACGATCCCGAGATCGTCGACCGCAGCGCGGTCTACGCGCGCCACCGCGAGCGGCTCGCCCGCGTGCTCGGACGCGCGTGGCGCGTCGACAGCTTGCCGACGTCGGGCACCTGGCCCGCCGGGCGCTCCCAGGTCGTCGACGTGCTCGTCGGCGGCGGCATCGACCGGCTGCGGGTGATCGACGCGCTGCGCGCGCTCCACAAGTGCGACTCCTACCCGACGCTGTCGATGCACTTCCTGCACTCGTTCCAGCGCGTCTACCCGGAGCGCGAGTTGACCTACGGCGTCGTGGGTCACGTCGACAGCTACGTCGCGCTGATCGAAGGCGAGCGGCGGCTGCACACCTACGGGGTCTGCGGGCTGGAGTCGTTCGCGGCGTTGACGCCCGGCTCGGCCGAGCTGCGCAGGTTCCGCGCCGACGGGCGCCAGCGGCCCTACTTCGTCGCGCCGATGGAGGACCCGCCGACCCCGCTGCGCATGCACAGCACGCTCGACCTCGAGCTGCAGCGCGCGTGCGTGCGCGAGCTGACGGCGCAGTGCGAGCAGGGCCTGCGCGGCAACTCGGACAGCAAGGCCAAGTGGGCAGCGATGGTCCTGGTCGAGGTGGCGTCGGGCGACGTGCTCGCTTCGGCGTCGTGGCACCGCGGCGACCTGCACCCCAAGGCGGCGTCGTTCACGCCCTACCAGAGCCGCTTCGAGCCGGGCTCGATCGTCAAGCCGCTGGTGTTGGCCTACGCGCACGAGGTCGGCGCGATCCGCTGGGACGAGCGGTTCGACTGCGACCCGCGCGGCGGGATGTACCGCGAGACCATCCGCAGCCTCGGCCGTCGCAAGCCGGTGCGCGACGACCACGACTGCAGCGTGCTGACGCCGCACGGCATCCTGTTGAACAGTTCCAACATCGGCGCCGCGATGGTGGGGTTGCGCCTGACGCGCGAGCAGTGGCGTGACTACATGCAGACCTACGGCTGGGGCCAGTCGCTCGGCCTGCAGCTGCCGCAGGAGGTCCGCGGCGGACACCATCCGCGCTCGTTCGCGCCCGACATCCCGCTGCGCGGGTTCCGGGCCAACAGCGCGATCTCGTTCAGCTTCGGCTACGAGATGACGGCGACCGCCATGCAGGTCGCGCGCGCGTACCTGCGCATGCTGCGCGGCGTCGACGCCGAGCTACGCCTGGTGCGCGGTCTCGAGATCGACGGCCAGTGGCCCGACGCGCCGGCGCGCGGCGGCACGCGGCAGACGTTCCGCCCCGAAGTGCGCAGAGACGTGCTCGCGGCGATGCGTGACGTTGTTAGCAACATTGAAGGCGCGACCGGTCGCGTGCTGCACGGACGATTCCAGAAGCAGGGAGTCGAGCTGCACCGACTGGTCGGCGGCAAGACCGGCACCGCGGTGAGCACCGTAGGTCTCGGCAACGGCAAGGTAGCCAGTGTGCGCAACGCGAGCTTCGTCGGCGTGCTGCCGGCGGAGGATCCCAAGTGGCTCGCGGTGTGTGTTCTGCAGAAAGACGGACGTGCGCGGTTCTACGGCGGCAGCTATGCTGCGCCCCCAGCAGTGAAGTTGTTGCTGCGGTGCCAACAGCACCGTGACCGCAGCCTGCTGCGCCAGGAGCCGCGAGTTGTTCCGGGTGGTCAGACCCGGATGGGACTTCAAGCTCCTGATCTATCAGGCTGGGACGCGTCGGTTGGGGCCGACGCACCCAGGGATACTCGCTAGGGCGGTTCATGACTGATTTGGCTTACCCGTCCGGACTCCCGTCCGGGCAGGGGTTCGTGCGACTGCGTGAGCTCCGCGACTGCTTGCAGCCGCGCGAGGTGATTCGTTGGCGAGACCTCGCGGTCGACGGCCTCGCGTTCCACTCGGCCGAGGTGCGCCCGGGCAACCTGTTCTTCGCCATCCGCGGCGCCAAGAAAGACGGCGCGCTCTACGCGCAGCAGGCGGTCGCGCGCGGCGCGGTCGCGGTCGTCTCGGAGGAGCCGCTGTCGGTCGCAGCGCCCGTGCTCGTGGTCGACGACTGCCGCGAGGCGCTCGCTGACGCGGCGCGCTTCTACTACCGCGAGCCGTCCAAGGCGATCTCGGTCGTCGGCGTCACCGGCACCAACGGCAAGACGACGACGGCGCACCTGATCCGCGCGTGCCTGCAGGCGGACCGCCGGCAGGTCGGCCTGCTCGGCACGATCGCCTACGAGTTCGGGGGACGCAGGATCCCCGCGGCCAACACGACGCCCGACCCCGTGCGCATCCACGGCTACCTGCGCGAGATGGCCGACCGCTTCGCGTCGGCGTGCGTGATGGAGGTCTCGAGCCACAGCCTCGACCAGGACCGCGTCCGGGGCGTGCACTTCGCGGTCGGCGTGTTCACCAACCTGTCGCAGGACCACCTCGACTACCACGGCGACATGGCGTCCTACCGCGCTGCCAAGGCGCGGCTGTTCCGCTCGCTGGGCCCGGGCTCGACCGCGGTGCTCAACCGCGACGACCCTGCGGCGCACACCATGGCGGACGAGCTCGCTGACGGCGTGCACGTGATCTGGTACGGGCGCTCGCCCGAGGCGGACGTGCGCGCCGAGGACATCCAGCCCGGCCCCGACGGGACGCGGCTGCGCATCGTGATGCCCAACGGTGCGGTCGAGCTGTTCCTGCCGATCGTCGGCGCGCACAACATCGAGAACGCGCTGGCTGCAGCGGCGTCGGCGCTGGCGCTCGGCGCGAGCGAGCTGACCGTCGCGTCCGCGCTCGAGGACATCCGGCCGGTGCCGGGTCGGCTCGAGCTGGTCGAGGCGCCCGGCGGCGGCGCGCGCACCGACCGCGTGCGCACGTTCGTGGACTACGCGCACACGCCGGACGCGTTGGACAAGGTCTGCGCGACGCTGGCGGCGGTCTGCGAGGGTGACCTGCACGTGGTGTTCGGCTGCGGCGGCGACCGCGACCGCAGCAAGCGTCGGCCGATGGCTGCGGCCGTGGCCCGGCACGCGCAGCACGCCTACTTGACCAGCGACAACCCGCGTAGCGAGGCGCCCGAGCAGATCATCCGCGACATGGTCGAGGGACTCGACGGTCGCGACTGTGACGCCTACGAGGTCGTCGACCGCGGCGAGGCGATCCGCCTCGCGGTGCAGCGCGCCCAGCCCGGAGACACCGTGTTGATCGCGGGCAAGGGGCACGAGACCTACCAGGTCTTCAAGGACAGCGTCGTGCCCTTCGACGACCGGCTGGAGGCCGGGCGCGCGCTCGCGGCGAGGAGGGCCGGATGGTTGCACCGATGAAGTCCTCCGCCGCGCAGGCTCGTCGCGACGTCCGCGACGGCGCGCGCGGCCCGCGCGCGTGGTTCACCGCGCGCTCCGTCGCCAAGGCTGTCGGCGGCGAAGTCGTCCAGGGAGGAGCTACCGCTCAGCGCGTCACGACCGACACCCGTCAGGACTGCGCGGGTCAGGTGTTCGTCGCGCTGCGCGGTGAGCGTTACGACAGCCACGACTACCTGCACGACGCCGTCGCCAAGGGCGCGGTCGGCCTCGTCGTCGACCGCGACGTCGACGTCACAGGCTTGGTGCGCCGCGCGTCGCTCGCGCGCAAGCGGGAGCCGTTCGTGGTCCGTGTCGCCGACACCTCGCGGGCGCTGCTCGACCTCGCCAAGGAGCACCGTCGCCGCAGCCGCGCCAAGGTCGTCGGCATCACCGGCTCGTGCGGCAAGACCTCGACCAAGGAGTGGCTCGGCGCGGTCGTCGAGGCGTCGATGCCGGCGGTCCGTTCGCCGGGCTCCTACAACAACGACGTCGGCGTGCCGCTGACCCTGTTCCAACTCGACGACGAGACGCGCGCCGCGGTGGTCGAGATCGGGACGAACGCGCCCGGCGAGATCGAGCGGCTGACCGACGTCGCGCGCCCGGACATCGGCATCGTCACCTGCGTCGCGCCGGCGCACCTCGAGGGCCTCGGCTCGCTCGAAGGGGTCGCGCGCGAGAAGTCCAGCCTGCCGCGCGGGCTGCCGTCGGACGGCGTCTGCATCCTGAACGGCGACGACGAGGCGTGCCGTCGGATGGAGTCGGTGACCAGCGCCAAGGTCGAGTTCGTGCGGGTCAACCGAGAGGCGGACTGGTTCGCGACCGACGTGCGCTTCTGCGCGCTCGGCACGAGCTTCCTGCTCCATGGCAAGCGTCCGGTGACCGTGCCGCGGCTCGGCTCCCACAACGTCTACAACGCGCTCGCGGTCATCGCCGCGGCGCACCACCTCGGCGTGCCCGAGGACGAGGTGTTGCACCGGCTGGCCGACGTGCCGTCGGCGTCGCGCCGCCTCGAGCCCAAGCGCGCGGGTGGCGTGACGATCTTCGACGACACCTACAACATGAACCCCGCCTCGGCGCGCTCGGCGCTGCAGGCGATGGCGGGTCTCCACCTCGAGCGGAGCGGCCGCGGGTTCGCGGTGCTCGGCGGCATGGCGGAGCTCGGCGCCGACAGCGACAAGCTCCACCGCGAGCTGGGCGAGCACGTGGCGCGCTCGGGGCAGGACCGCCTGGTCTGCGTCGGCGCCGACGCGCAGGCGATCGCCGACGGCGCCCGCGCAGGCGGCATGCCGGCCGCGCGCGTCCTGCACGTCGACGACCTCGACGGGGCGCACGAGGCGCTGCTGGCCGAGCTCGCGCCCGGCGACCGCGTGCTGTGCAAGGCCTCGCGCCGCGTCCAGCTCGACCGGCTCGTCGACCGGCTGGTCGGTGACCTCGGCGCGCGGGGCGCGTCCGAGCAGCAACGGCAGGAGGCTGCGCGCGGATGATCTACTGGCTGGCGCCGTACCTGTTCTCGGAGGACGTGTGCAACCTGCTCGGTTACATCTCCGTCCGGGCAGGCGGCGCTGCGGTGACGGCGTTCCTCTTGTCCGTGGTGCTGGGTCCGGCGGTCATCCGCTGGCTGCAGCGCCAGGGCCTCGCCGAACGGATCGACAGCACGGGCTCGGACAAGCTCGAGGAGCTGCACAAGGACAAGGCGGGCACGCCGACCATGGGCGGCCTGTTCGTGATCGGCTCGATCCTGATCTCGGGCCTGCTGTGGCTGCGCTTCGACGGCGTCAACCGCTACTCGCTGCCGGGCATCGTGCTCATCGGGGCGTTCGCTGCGATCGGGTTCTGGGACGACTGGACCAAGCTGCGGCAGGGCCAGCGGGGTGAGAACAAGCGTGGCATCAGCAAGCGCCAGAAGCAGGGGGCGCTGACCGTCGTCGCCACGCTCGTCGGCCTCTGGCTGCTCGGGCCCGCAGGCCTGCAGGCCGACCTCGGCGGCCCGCACCTCTACGTGCCGTTCGTGAAGGACTTCGCGCTGGATCTCAGCGGGCTGTGGGGCGTGCCGTTCCTCGTGATGGGCGTGCTCGTGCTGACCGGCTCGGCCAACGCGGTCAACCTCACCGACGGCCTCGACGGCCTCGCGGCCGGCTGCATCGGTACCTCGGCGATCGCGTACGCGGTGATCACCTACGCGGTCGGCCGCGTGGACTGGGCCGAGTACCTGCTGGTGCCGCACGTCGGCGGCGCGGGCGAGATGGCCGTGCTGATGGCGGCGCTGCTCGGCGGCGCGCTCGGCTTTCTGTGGTTCAACGCAGCGCCGGCGATGGTGTTCATGGGAGACGTGGGCAGCCTCGGCCTCGGCGGGGCGCTGGCGTATGCGGCGCTCATCAGCCGCACCGAGCTGGTGCTGATCGTCGTCGGCGGCGTCTTCGTCGCCGAGGCGCTGTCGGTGATCCTGCAGGTCGGCTCGTTCAAGCTGCGCGGCAAGCGCGTGTTCCGGTGCGCGCCGCTGCACCACCACTTCCAGTTCGGCGGCATGCCGGAGACGCGCGTGGTCGCGCGCACCTGGATCGTCTCCGCGCTGCTCGCGCTCTGCAGCCTCGTGCTCTTCAAGGTGCGCTGACCGGATGACGACCCTGGCGAGGACCCGACGCGCGCCGGCGGAGGCCGTCCGCGAGCTCGACTGGCTGATGCTGATCGTGATGGCGCTCAGCTGCCTGGGCCTGGTGATGGCCGTCTCGGTGCTCGGCGCGCAGTCCAGCGAGGGGCCGCTGGAGGTCGTGAAGCGCCAGGGCTTCAAGCTGCTGTCGGGGATCATCGCCTTCTTCGTCTGCGCCATCACGCCCATGCGGCTGCTCCGCCGCTGGGCGATGCCGATGTTCTGCGTCGCTGTGGTCGCGTGCCTGCTGCCGCACGTCATGGGCGGCGACACCAAGGGCGCGTCGCGCTGGATCAAGCTCGGCAGCGCACAGC
>JBERSB010000291.1:0-3767 GCA_041236755.1 Luminiphilus sp.
GCCGGCCAGCTGCGCAAGTTGGGGCTGCCCGAAAGCGTCGTCGAGGCGGCGCGCGCGCACCACGAGGTGCGCGAAGGCGAGGCGGCGGACGCGGGCTCCTGCGACGACGTCACTCTGGAGGGGGTGCGCATCGTCGCGCTCGCGGACCTCTTCGAGGAGGTCTACCGCGCGCACCAGCCGCACGCCGGCGTCTTCGACGCGCTGCGGATCCTGGCGCAGGGCTACCAGGGCCGCTTCGACGACCGCCTGGCGCGGCGGCTCGTCAAGCTCTTCCGCTAGTCGCCGTCCGGCTGTGGCCAGGCCGACCAGTAGACGTCGGCGCCTTCGCTGCGCAGCGCGTCGGCCTCGCCGTAACCGAACAAGCAGGCGACCGTGCGTGCGCCGAGCGCTCTGCCGGCCCGGAGGTCCTGCAGGCCGTCGCCGACCATCGTCGCGCCGGCTGCGGGCGCGCCGAGCCGGTCGAGCGCGTGCTGCAGCATCGCCGGATCGGGCTTGCGGGTGGGCAGCGTGTCGCCCCCGACGACGACGTCGGTGAACGCGAACAGGCCCAGCGCGCGCGCGACCGGGACGGCGAACCGCTCGGGCTTGTTGGTCACCACGGCGACCGGATGGCCGCGTCGCCGCAGCGCCTCCAGGTAGGCCGCGGCCCCGTCGTACAGCCGGCTCAACTCCGTGCACTGGGCGTCGTGGTGCGCGACGTAGAGCTCGAAGGCCTTGGTGACCTCGTCGTCGTCGGGTCGCCGCTCTCGGAGCGCGCGCCGCAGCAGCATGCGCGCGCCGTCGCCGACGAAGCTGCGCACGGCCTCGACGCCGACCGGCGGGAGCCCGTACTGCACGCGCACGTGGTTGGTGCTCGCGGCGAGGTCGGGGAGCGTGTCGGCGAGCGTGCCGTCGAGGTCGAACAGGAATGCGCGCGTCTCGCTCACGCGCCTCGATATACTCGCCCGGCTGTCATGAAGCCCGCAGTCTCGATCGTGTTGTGCGCGCTCTTCGCCGGGTGCAGCTCCTTCCGCAACTGGCGCGAGCTGAAGACCGAGCCGATGAGCCTCGGTGAGGCCTGGAAGGGTCTCGAGGACATCGTGGGCTCGCGCGACGGCTGGACCGAGGACCGGAGCCGCAGCGACCGCGGCAACGGGCTGTGGGAGTCGCGCTGGAAGGAGCGCGAGAGCCCGATGAACTTCCCGATCCGCAACCGGCTGCGCATGGAGATCCTCGTCGACGAGGGCTCGCGCACAGAGGGTTGGGTGATCCGATACGCGATCGAGCAGGAAAAGTGCGAGGACCTGCGCCGGCACATGGACCCGACCGAACAGGACTGGTCCTCGGACGGCCAGAACACCGAGGCCGAGGCCGTGCTGGGTGAGCGACTGGTGCGCCGCCTCGCGCCCGCGTCGGTGGAGGTGCGCGCGCCCGGTCGGCGCTAGCTGCGCGTCGTCGTGCGTCCGGTGCCAGCGGACCTTCGAGCCCGTTGGCAACACGCTGCTGCTTGTGCTTTCGTTGGTCGTCGAGAAGGGTCGATCTGATCCTGGTCCTCGACCATGGCCGAGCTGTCCGTACTGATCGTCAACTACAACTCCTGGACGGAGTGTGCGCAGGCGATCGCGTCGCTCCGACAGCACGGCCCGCAGCGGCCCGACGGCTCGCCGATGCCGTTCGAGTGCGTGGTGGTCGACAACGCCTCGCCCTACAAGGCGCCCGAGCTGATCGAGCCGGTCGAGCGCGAACTGCAGCTGCTGTGCGAAGAGCAGGGCGACGAGCGCGCCGGGGTGCTGATCCGGCACGACGAGAACGGCGGCTACAGCAAGGGCATGAACCTCGCGTTCGCGCACAGCCGCGGCCGGCAGATCCTGGTCAGCAATCCCGACGTGATCTTCCTAGACGGGCTGATCGCGCGGCTGCAGCGCGCGCTCGAGTCCGACCCGGAGATCGGCATCGCGGTGCCCAAGGGCTTCTGGGACCGGGACCACCACGGCCACCTGCCGCCGAACACGCTGCCCACGCTGGGCGACGCGTGGGGCGAGGCCCTGGCGTCGTACTCGGCCGGCTTCACCCGCCGCCGCGCGCGGCGCCTGCTGCGCAGCTGGATGCAGGTGTGGGAGGCGGAGCAGCCGCGCGCGCTCCCGATGATGTCGGGGTGCATGTTCCTGATCGACCGCGGCTACTTCGAGTCGATCGGCAAGTGGGACGAGCGCTACCCGCTCTACTACGAGGACGCCGACCTCTCGGTGACGATCCGCAAGAGCGGCCGCACGATCACGCAGGTGCCCGACGCCAGGCTCGTGCACTTCGTGAACCGCTCGGGCATGAGCGATCTGGAGACGATGTGGTCGCGCAACCGCGTCTCGAAGGACCTCTACTACCAGAAGTGGTACGGCCTCCGCGGCCGTGTGACGATGGCGTGCTGCAAGTGGCTGGTCTCCAACAAGCTGCTCGCGCGCTGGCGCCGCGTGCCGCCGGAGCCGCCCTACGTCGACCTCGGCGAGTCCGCCGAGAAGCCGATGTTGCGGCTGCCGCGCAGCTGCGAGCGCTACGTGGTGCTGATGTCGCTCGACATGCGCTTCTTCCTCGCCTTGGGCACCTACGGCAGCGGCGACCACTGGACGCCCAGCGACGTCGCCTTCGAGGGCTTCGTCAACGCCAACTTCTTCTTCCAGGTCTACGACCTCTCGTCGGGTGCGCCCGAGCACCTCGGCACGTGGCGCTACTACTGCCTCTCGCACCTCGGTCGGCCCGTGGTGCGCGAAGGCGCGGGAGGCGACGCATGACCGCCGCGCCGACGCTCTCGGTGGTCGTGCTCAGCTGGAACACGAAGGAGCTGACGCTCGCGTGCCTGCGCGCGCTGTTCGCCGAGCAGCCGGCGCACGCGCGCGAGGTGCTGGTCGTCGACAACGGCAGCGAGGACGGCTCGGCCGACGCGATCGCCGAGCACTACCCCCAGGTCCGGCTGCTGCGCAACGAGGACAACCGGCTCTACGCCGCGGGCAACAACCAGGGCGCTGCCGCTGCCGCCGGGGACTTCGTCGTCACGCTCAACTCGGACACCGAGGTGCGGCAGGGCGCGCTCGACCAGCTCGTCGACTTCCTGCTCGAGAACCCCGAATACGGCGCCGTGGCGCCGCGGCTCAGCGACCCGGACGGCTCGGTGCAGCGCGCGTGCCAGCGGTTCCCGACGCTCGCGACCGCGCTCTGCTTCGACTCGTGGTTCGGCACGTTCTGGCCGGGCACCGCCGTCGTGCGTCGCTACCTGATGGACGACTTCGACCACCGCGAGTCGCGCGACGTAGACCAGCCGCCCGGCGCGGTCTGCATGCTGCGGACCGCCGAGTGGCGCGAGCTCGGCGGCTTCGACGAGCAGCTCGCGCTGTTCTACAACGACGTGGACCTGTGCCTGCGCGTGCACCGCCGCGGCCGCCGGATCCGCTACCTCGCGACCGCCGAGGTCATGCACCACCGCGGCGCGAGCACGCGTAACTTCGCCAAGATGCTGGTCATCTGGCACCGGAACAGGCTCGCGTACTACCGCAAGCACTACGGCTGGTTCGGGGCGCTGTGGGTGCGGGTCTGCGTGCGGCTGCGGATCTGGGAGGAGTGGCTGCGGATCGGCCGCCGCAACCGCAAGGACCCCGGCCGCAAGAAGGCCGAGCGCGACTTCCTGCGGCAGTCGAAGCGGGAGCTCTGGTCTTCGTGAAGGTCTGCTTCGTCACCGCGAACTTTCCGCCGGAGGCGTGCGGCGGCACCGAGCAGGTGGTCGCAGCGCTGCTGCGCGA
>JBERSB010000292.1:0-4954 GCA_041236755.1 Luminiphilus sp.
CGCAGCCCGTCGATCGGCGTAGTCCGAAGCGGCCTAGGCCTTGGTCTTCTTGAACTTCCGCAGGCGCAGCTTCTTGGTGCCGGAGAGGACTTCCTTGACCTTCTCCTCGGTCACGGCCTTCTTGTCCTTCACGAACACCAGGGCCTTGCCGTTGAGGCCGTTCGGGTGGACCCGGATGACCCCGTCGAGCTTGCTCAAGACGTCACGCGTCTCGATGGCAGTGCCCATTCAACCAAGGCCCGAGATCGAGCACTCGTAGACGACCGCAGCCTTCTCGACGTCGACCTCCTTGAGGACCCGCACGCGCACCTTGCCGGCGCGCTTCTTCTCGAGCCAGAGATTGATGTCGGCGAGCTCAGGGACGCGCTTGCTGCTCTTCGCTGCGAAGTAGCCGACACCGGTGGTGTCGAAGATCAGGTCCTTGATGTCCTTGTGCTTGTTGAGGATCGAACTGACCCTCTTGGCCTGGGAGGCAGCGCCTCAACCAGAGATTCCTGAGCACTCGATTCGCCAGAGCTTCTCGGTGTTCGCCTTGGTCTCGACTTCCTGACCCTTGGTCTGGGCCAGCGCCGGGACCGACAGCGCGAACGCCGCGAGCATCGCGGTCACATTCCGTCGCATGTAGATCTGTTCCTTTGGTGGGGCCTGGGCTGCCCGGGGGGGGGACCCGGACGGGACCAAGCATATCGTCAAACTGGGCGCCGGAGGCAAACCCTTGTTGTGCTTCGTCTTCGCTACGTAGCCGGACGCAGCGAGCATCCGTCAGAATCTCCAGGCGGGCAGCCGGCGAGGCGGCAGCGGCTCCGACATCGAGGCTCGTAAGACCGCAACGGGTATGGAGTTGTGCTCCATGATCCGGTCGTGGAAAGCGCGCTCGGTCTGCCGGCCCGTCGCGACCAGTTCCTGGTGCAGCGCGCGGAGCTGCAGGCCGCCCAGCATGTAGGCCGCCTGGTAGAGCGGCGGATACGCGCCGCCTACCGAACGCCGGACCTCTCCCTCGGCGGCCGCGCGCTCGTGGCCGACGCGGTCGATCAGGTACTCGACGCACTGTGGCCCGCTCCAACGCCCGAGGTGGAAGTTGAGCGAGAACACGATGCGCGCGCAGCGGTGCTTGCGCCAGTAGAGCATCCCGACCCTGTCCATCGGGCCCTTGGCGAGGCCGAGGTCGTAGAGCCGCATCTCCCAGTAGAGCGCCCAGCCCTCCATCCAGAACGGCGTGCGGAACGGCGCCCGCCAGGTGCGGTGGCGGGCCTGCGAGTACTGCTGCAGCCAGTGGCCGGGGATCAGCTCGTGGTGCACGGTCGCGCGGCAGAAGTGCTCGTTGTTGCTGCGCAGCGCCTGCAGCTTCTCGATGTGCGCCATCGCGTCCGTCGGGAAGCTGACCTGGATGGTGTTGCCGCCGAGGAAGAACGGATTCACCCGCTGCGCCTCGCGCGACATCATCGACATGCGCCAGCACTCCTTGGCGAGCTCTGGGATCGTGAGGAGGTCGCGCGCCTCCAGGAAGTCGATCGCTTCGTGCGCGAGCTCCTTGATCAGCGCGGGCTGCTCGCCGGGGTCGCGGTGGCTCTGCTTGGTCTTCTCGAGCGCCTCGCGCCAGTCCGAGCACCCCAGCTCCTCTGAGGCCTTCTCCATCTCGGCGTCGCACCACGCGAACTCGCGCTCGGCGATCGCGACGAGCTCGGCGGGCGTGTAGGGGATCCACTCGAACGCCAGCGCCTGCTGCAGCGCCTGCTCGCCGATCGGGTCGCCGATCAGCGTGCGGTCGACGTCGGCGCCGCCTCGCGGCGCCGCGCGCAGCGCCTCGCCGAGCGCCTGGGTGGCGTCGTCGGCCTGCTCGTGCGGCGCGCGCACCCACCACGAGAACTCCGGGTCGTAGCCGTCGCGGTAGCGGAACCATCTGCGCAGCGCGCGGCGCAGCTCGGACAGCTTTCGCGCGGCGCGCTCGCGGAGCGGCGGCGGCGTGTCGTCCAGCTCGCCGCGCTGCAGCCGCGCGCGCACCTCGGCCGCGCTCTGGGCGATGCCGTCGACGCTCTCGGCCGTCTCGCGCGCCTCGACGTCCGCGAGCTTGCGGCGCGCCTCGGCCAGCTGGGTGATCCGGTCGGCGAACGGCAGCAGCGACGCCAACTCGCGGTCACGCCGCTGCTGCTCCTGCAGGTCGTGAAGCTCGCGCCGTAGGTGGTTCTCGAACAGGATCCAGTCGATCCGTCCGTCGCGGCCCAGCTGCTCGAACTCCAGGCCGTCCAGCGCGCGCAGCTCTTCGTTGTAGCGGCGCCGCAGCCGGTCGCGGCGTTCGCTCGACATCGGCGTGTCGTAGCGGCGGTTCAGGTCCGCGAGGTCGGCGGAGAAGGTCTCGATGCGGCCGCGTAGCTCGCTCTCTTGGGCGAGCGATGGGGCCGCGGCGAACAGGACGAGGCTCAGGAGCAGTGCCGATCGCATCGCCCCATGATGACGTCGGGGGTGCGCGGTAGGAACGCCGCGCACGGTGCAAACAGCGATCGGTGCAAACAGCGATCGGTGCAAACAGCGATCAGCCGTTCTTGCGCACGAACACCATCTCCTGCTCGCCGAACATGCCGTTCTCGGTGGCGCTCAGGCGGCCGTCCTTGAGCGTGAAGGCCTTCGACTCGCCTTCCCCATCCGGGGGGGTGATGACCACCTTGTCGCCCTCGAGCTTCCAGGTCCCTTCGGACTCGTCGTTCTTGGTCTCGCCCATCATCGTCATGGAGGTCTTCATGGACACCGTGCCGTCGGACTTGAGGTCCATGGAGATGTCCATCGACTCGATCATCTTCTCCATCATGCCCGCCATCGGGTTCGCCTCGCCTTCGGGGGCCTGCTTCTGCTGGGCTGCCATGGCCGCCTTCAGGGCCTCCTTGTCGAGCGTGTAGACGCCGGCGACGGCGGCGGCCGGGTCGCCGCCACAAGAGGTCAGCAGGGCGAGCGCGAGGAGGGAGGAGAGCACGGCGCGGTATGTCATGGCCGGGAGCATGCAGACTCTCGCCGCCGTCTTGCACGGCAATCCCGCGATTCGTCGCGGACGCTCTCGTCCGCGCGGGCGTCCTCGCCCGGTCGCCGCGCTACAGCTTCGGACCCGCGCCCTTGATCGCGTCGCTCGCCTGGTCCGCGAACTTCTCGAAGTTCTTGTGGAACAGCGACGCGAGGTGCTTGGCCTTCTCGTCGAAGGCGTCCTTGTCGGTCCACGTGTTGCGCGCGATCAGGATCTCTGTGGGCACGCCTTCGCAGGCGGTCGGCACCTCGAGGCCGAAGATCGGGTCGACCTCGGTGGGTGCCTGCTCGAGCGAGCCGTCGTGGATCGCGTCGAGCATCGCGCGGGTGTGCTTGAGGCTCATGCGCGCGCCGGTGCCGTACGCGCCGCCGCTCCAGCCGGTGTTGACGAGCCAGGCATGTGAGCCGTTCGCGGCGATCTTCTCGGCCAGCAGCTCGGCGTACTTGGCCGGGTGCCAGACCATGAAGGCCGCGCCGAAGCACGCCGAGAACGTCGCCTCGGGCTCGGTCACGCCCATCTCGGTGCCGGCGACCTTGGCGGTGTAGCCCGAGATGAAGTGGTACATCGCCTGCTCGGGCGTGAGCTTGCTGACCGGGGGCAGCACGCCGAACGCGTCGCACGTCAGGAAGATGACGTTCTTCGGGTGGCCGCCCGTGCACGGCATCTTGACGTTCGGGATGTACTCGACCGGGTAGCTGCAGCGGGTGTTCTCGGTGATCGACTTGTCGGTGTAGTCGACCACGCGGGTGTGCTCGTCGTAGACGACGTTCTCGACCACCGAGCCGAAGCGGATCGCGTCCCAGATCTCGGGCTCCTTCTCCTGGCTGAGGTCGATGCACTTGGCGTAGCAGCCGCCCTCGACGTTGAACACGCCGTCGTCGCTCCAGCCGTGCTCGTCGTCGCCGATCAGCTTGCGGCGCGGGTCGGCCGACAGCGTCGTCTTGCCGGTGCCCGACAGGCCGAAGAACAGCGACACGTCGCCGCCCTCGCCCTCGTTGGCCGAGCAGTGCATCGACATGATGCCCTTCTTCGGCAGCAGGTAGTTCATGATCGTGAACACGCCCTTCTTCATCTCGCCGGCGTACTGCGTGCCGAGGATGACGAACTCGCCCTTTTGGAAGTTGAGGTCGACCGAGGTCGAGCTGCTCATCTCGTTGGTCAGCGGGTTGGCGGGGAACAGGCCGCCGTTGAAGATCACGTAGTCCGGTTCGCCGAACGCTTCGAGCTGCTCTGCTGTCGGTCGGATCAGCATGTTGTGCATGAACAGCGCGTGGTAGGCGTTCAGGCAGATGATGCGGACCTTGATCTGGTGCTTCTCGTCCCAGCCGGCGAGGCCGTCGACCACGTAGAGCTGGTCGCGGGTGTTGAGGAAGTCGATCGCGCGCTGGCGGTTGACCTCGAAGGTCTTCTCGCTGAGCCGGATGTTGACGTCGCCCCACCAGATGTCGTCGGTCGTGGTCGGCTCGTCGACGATGCGCTTGTCCTTCGGCGAGCGGCCGGTCTTCTCGCCCGAGCGGGCAGCCAGCGCGCCCGTGCTGACGATCTCGCCCTCGCCGCGCGCCATCGCCTGCTCGTAGAGCACCGACGGCTGGGCGTTGCGGAGGACGTTGGTGACCTGGATGCCGTACTTGGAGAGATCGACGGTGGGCATGGGCTGGGCTTTTTGGGGGGCTGGTCCGGACGCGCGGACCCTGCGTTCCGATTCGGGCGAAGCAGGTTAGCGGCTCGGCTGCGGAGGGTCCAGTGCGGTCGCGCGCAGGCCGATGCGGCGGACGAAAAGCCCTTGCATGGCCTCTGGGCTCTGGGTAGCGTCCCCGCCCCAACTGCGCACCCGTAGCTCAATTGGATAGAGCACCTGACTACGGATCAGGAGGTTTCAGGTTCGACTCCTGACGGGTGTGCCACTTCGCGCCCCCGGCCCGGATGACCCGCGGCCGACCCCCC